>DASYRS010000233.1:0-7029 GCA_036004205.1 Dongiaceae bacterium | reverse complement strand
CGCCGCCGGCCTGCTGCGCGAGCTGGTGATCGAATCCGGCCGCTCCTATTTCGACACCAACGTCACCAATCACCATCACTTCTTCTTCGAGGGGCATGGTGCGCTGGTCGATATTCCGGGCGAGAACCTGGCCCTGGCCAGCCTCCCGACCCCGCCCGAGGGCGCCCGGGTCAGCCGGGTCGACGTGGTCGTGCGGGTGACCCGCGGCAAGTAGCGCGAGTCGATATTGCGACAGATTTGCGTAGTTCTGTCAGCAGGTCGGAGGCCAGTTTATAATTATTCCAGAGTTCTTGACGGAGCGCTGAAAGCGTCCCATAGTTGCCCTTGAGGGCGGCGAGTCCGCCTCCGCGTTCCGGGCGGGACCCGGAAACACCCTAAGCCATAAGCACCAGGGAGATTCATCATGGCAGCTCTGAAAGGCTCGAAAACCGAAGGCAATCTGAAGGCGGCATTCGCCGGCGAGAGCCAGGCCAATCGCCGCTATCTGTATTTCGCCCAGAAGGCCGACGTCGAAGGCTTTAACGACGTATCCGCCGTGTTCCGCTCGACTGCGGAAGGCGAGACCGGCCACGCGCACGGCCATCTCGAGTTCCTCGAGGGCGTGGGCGATCCGGCGACCGGCCTGCCGATTGGCGCGACCTCCAACAACCTGAAGGCCGCGATCGCGGGCGAGACGCACGAATACACCGACATGTATCCGGGCATGGCACGCACCGCGCGCGAGGAAGGCTTCGAGGAGATTGCCGACTGGTTCGAGACGCTGGCGAAGGCCGAGAAGTCCCACGCCGGGCGCTTCCAGAAGGCGCTCGACACGCTGGGCTGAGATTGCGCTCTCGCGATCTTTGGTGAGGGGACGGCGCCACATCGCGCCGTCCTCACTTTTCTTCTGTTGAACGCTAGGGACGGAACCGATGCGCGAAGGCAGCCTGGAAGCGCCCGTTCGGCACGCGCTCGATTGGCAGAATCCCGACTTCTACGACATGCAGAAGATCGAAGCGGAGATGCATCGCGTCTTCGACATCTGCCATACCTGCCGCCGTTGCTTCAATCTGTGCGATTCCTTCCCGCGGCTGTTCGACCTGATCGACAATTCGGCGACCGGCGAGCTCGATAGCGTGAAGCCGACCGAGTACAAGCAGGTGGTCGACGCCTGCACGCTGTGCGATCTCTGTTTCATGACCAAGTGTCCCTATGTGCCGCCGCACGAATGGGCGCTGGACTTCCCGCATCTGCTGCTGCGCTATCGCGCGGCGGAGGTGAAGCAGGGCAAGTCCGACAAGGTCTACAAGCAACTGACCGAGACCGACCGCAACGGCAAGGTCGCCAGCTTTGCCGCGCCGGTCATCAACTGGGTGAACGAGGCAAAGCCGGTGCGCGCGCTGATGCAGGCGACCGCGCATGTCGATGCCGAAGCCAGGCTGCCGAAATTCTGCGGCCGTACCTTGGTGATGCGCGCGGCGGAAGAGCCGGTGACGGTCAACCAGGCGGCGCCGGCCTATGGCCGCAAGGCCGTGCTCTATGCCACCTGCTTCTCCAACTACAACAATCCGGACATCGGGATCGCGGCGCGCAAGGTGCTGGCGCATAACGGCGTCGCGACCGAGGTTATCTATCCGCGCTGCTGCGGCATGCCGCAATTCGAGCGCGGCGACATCGCGCGCGTGGCCGAGCATGCGAAGACGGGGAGCGAGGCACTGCTGCCTTATATCGAGGACGGCTACGACGTGATCGCGCTGGTGCCGTCCTGCGCGCTGATGCTGAAGTTCGAGTGGCCGCTGATCGTGCCGGACGACGCCAAGGTCAAAACCTTGTCCGAATCGACCTACGATATCTCCGAATACGTGGTGGAGGTGGCGTCGCGCGAAGGCCTGGCGCCGGGCCTGCAGCCGCTCGCCGGCGGGGTCGCGCTGCACATCGCCTGCCACGCGCGGGCGCAGAATGTCGGGCAGAAGGCGGCGGAGATGCTGCGCCTCATCCCCGATCCCGATCTGCAGGTGATCGAGCGCTGCTCCGGCCATGGCGGCGCCTGGGGCGTGATGAAAGGCAATTTCGACATCGCGCTGAAGGTCGGAAAGCCGGTCGCTCGCCAGGCGCTGCAGTCCGGCAAGGCGCATATCGCGTCGGAATGCCCGCTGGCCGCCGACCATATCGTGCAAGGCATGGAAAAGCTCGCCAACGGCGCCGCTTTCCCGCGCGAGCCCGAGCATCCGATCCAACTCTTTGCCAAAGCCTATGGGCTGATGTGATGATTGTGAGTGTTGCCATGCGGAAGAAAGAGATCACCCACGCCGACATCCTGCCGCCGGCCGAGTATGTCAAGCGCCGCGCCGCCATGCGCGCGGAGATCGTGGCGAAAAAGAAGAACAGAAGGCTGGAAGTCGGGCCCTGCGCCACCTTCTATTTCGAATGCTACGCGACCATGCTTCAGCAGGTGCAGGAGATGCTCTATATCGAAAAGGGCGGCGAGGCACAGATTGCCGACGAACTCAGCGCCTACAATCCGCTGATCCCGAAAGGCAACGAGCTGGTCGCGACCGTGATGTTCGAGATCGACGATCCGGTGCGCCGCGCCCGCATCCTGGCGCGCCTCGGCGGGATCGAGAACACGATGTTCATCAAGCTGGGCGAGGACAAGATCAAGGGCGTCGCGGAAGAGGACCAGGACCGCACCAACGCGGAGGGCAAGGCCTCCTCGGTGCAGTTCGTGCACTTCCTCTTCACCCGCGCGCAGATCGCGAAGTTCAAGATCAAGGGCGAGACCATCATCCTCGGCATGGACCACGAGAACTACGCCCACATGGCCGTGATGCCCGACGCCGTGCGCGCGGAGCTGGCGGGGGATTTCGATTAGCGGCAACATCGCTGTCGTCCACGAAACTCGCGGGTATCGGCCGATCGCTCCGGTACTTGGCTTCGCATAACGAACTTGTGAGGCCATCAGCCGCAGGAATCCGGCCCGGCGTCCGTCCCATCTTCGCCGTCAGCAATCGCTGAATAGGGACAGAACGCCATGAAGACCATCTCTCGCATCGTGTTGATCGCGGCCGGCCTTGCGCTGGCTCCGACGCTTGCCAGCGCGGACTGGCAGACCAACCAATACAACAAGTGGCTGAATGCGCGCGACAATCATCAAGAGCGCCGCATCGACCACGGCGTCGCGAACGGCTCGCTCACGCCGTGGGAAGCCAAGCGCCTGGATCGTCGCGACCATCGCCTCGACCGCGCGACCGACTACGCGATGCGCGACGGCGACATGAGCCGCCGCGAGTTCCGCCGCATCAACAACGCCTACGACCGCGAGAGCCACGTCATCTATCGCCAGAGGCACGACAACAATTGCGGCCGGCGATAGCCGACCAGGGCGAGGCCGGCGAGCGACGGCGCCGCTCAATCCCCTTCGAACACTTCGTCCGGATAGGTGCCCCAGAAGTCGTCGCGGCGGAGCCAGCCTTTGTAGCGTTCCACCTCGATCCGGCACCAATTGTCGGTGCCGCATTCGGCGATGTGGGCGACGACGCCGGGCTGGAGGATGGCGACCGCCTTGGCCCCGCCGGTCGGGTCGGTGCGCATGGTGCGCGCTTCGTCGATGATGAGGGCCGAGCGCTTGCCGGAGAGCAGGTTCTGCTGCACCCAGCCGACCGTGCCGTCGCGGTCGCGGATGCGGCGCCAGGTGTCGAATTCCTGGATGATCTCCACCGGCAGCGCCCTGCGCTGATAGACCCAGAGGATCGGATAGTCCTTGCCGGGCCCGGCGCGCAGGTTCACTTCCTTGCTGTCGAGCGAGGCGAAGCGCGGCAGGGGCAGATGGTCCTGGGCCATCAGCGGGGAGCTAAGACACAGCAGGAAGGCCGCCAGGCCGGTGGCCAGCCTGATTGCGGCCAGGCCTGCGACCGATGGTGTCATCGCCCTCATCCACGCCAGCCGGCGCATGTTCCCCGCCCTTCTTCAAGATATTGAATTGCCTGATAATCCAGCATTCGGCGTTGGGTCAAGGCGCACCGGCGCTTCGGCCTCAGCTTTTCCTCGGCACCCGGCCCGTTGCTAGACAAATCCGCGTTATTCCTGGTATGGCATCGGCCGACACGCACGGCCGCTCAACGGCCGGCAGAATGCGATGCCTTGGCCCGAAAAAGGCCGAAAGGGGTAGGCTTCCATGTCCTCGAAACCGCTGGTCATCGTCACCCGGAAGCTGCCGGACGCGATCGAGACCCGCATGATGGAGTTGTTCAACGTCCGGCTGAACAACGACGACGCCCCGCTGACCCAGGCCGCCCTGGTCGAAGCGGTGAAAACCGCCGACGTCCTGGTGCCGACCGTCACCGACCGGATCGATGCCGCGGTCCTGAGCCAGGCCGGCGAAAAGCTGCGCCTGATCGCCTCCTTCGGGACCGGCGTCGACCATATCGACCTCGCCAGCGCGCGCCAGCGCGGCATCACCGTCACCAACACCCCCGGCGTCCTCACTGAAGACACTGCCGACATGACCATGGCCCTGATCCTGGCGGTCGCCCGCCGGATCAGCGAGGGCGAGCGGCTGATCCGCTCCGGCAAGTGGCAGGGCTGGTCGCCGATGGGCATGCTCGGCCACCGCATCCACGGCAAGCGCCTCGGCATCGTCGGCATGGGGCGGATCGGATCGGCGCTGGCGCGGCGCGCGCGCGGCTTCGGCCTCTCGGTCCACTACCACAACCGGCGCCGGGCGAACCCGCAACTCGAGCAGCAATTGGAAGCGACCTATTGGGAGAGCCTGGACCAGATGCTCTCCCGCATGGACATCATCTCCATCAACTGCCCGCACACGCCGGCGACCTATCACCTGCTGTCGGCGCGGCGGCTGAAGCTGCTGCAGCCCAAGGCCTATCTCGTCAACACCGCGCGCGGCGAGGTGATCGACGAGAACGCCCTGATGCGCATGCTGGAGAAAAAGGAGATCGCCGGCGCCGGGCTCGACGTGTTCGAGCACGAGCCGGCGGTGAACCCCAAGCTGCTGCGGCTCGACAACGTCGTGCTGCTGCCGCACATGGGCTCCGCCACCCTCGAGGGCCGGGTCGACATGGGCGAGAAGGTCATCATCAACATCAAGACCTTCGTCGACGGCCACAAGCCGCCGGACCGGGTCATCGAGTCGATGTTGTAGGGGCGCGACCACTCTCAGCCTGTCATCCCGGCCAAGCGAAGCGCGAGCCGGGACCTATGCGACCTCAACGCTCCAACTCTTGTTGCGATTGCGCGCACCATCATGCCGCTGCATCAGCGCATGGGCCCCGGATCAGCCGCTGACGCGGCCGTCCGGGGTGACAGTTGTGGGTGTCGTGGTTAGCGCGAGCGCGCCAGCGCCAGCCACACGCCGCCGCCGATCAGGCAGGCGCCGCTGGCGCGGTTGATGAAGCGCACGCGGCGCTGGGTCAGCAGCCGGCGCGCGCGGCCCACGGCGAGGGCGTAGAAGCCGTCGCTGGCCAGCGCCACCGCCATCGCGGTCGGCCCCATGATCGCGATCTGCATCAGGTAGTCGCGGCTGGGATCGATGAATTGCGGGATGAAGGCGCCGAAGAAGAACAGGGTCTTCGGGTTGCTCAGCATCACCAGGAAGCCCTGCAGCAGGAACCCGCCCCGTGGCTTGCGCGCCGACCTTGCGATCTCGTCGATCTTGCCGCTGGAACGGATCAGCTTCCAGCCGATCCAGATCAGGTAGGCGGCGCCCGCGATCCGGAGCCAGTCGAACCACCAGCCGATGGCCTGGACGAGCGAGGCGAGGCCCACCGCCACGATCCCGATGCAGACCGCCAATCCCGCTTGCGTGCCGGCGACGTTGAGCAGGCCGGCGCGCGTGCCGTGGGTCAGGCTGTTGGCGACGATCAGCGTCACGGTCGGGCCGGGCACGATGACGATCACGATGGTGGCGAGCAGAAATGCGAAATAGGTCTCCGGCGACATCGGCGCAGCCTCCCAATCGGTTTTGGATCTCGCTATCGCAATGATGCAATTCAGTCACGACCATGACATAGGCGCAACAGGGAACACTAGCCTGTATCGCTGGTTGACTTTCGTCATGCGTGCTCGATTGCTCCTCATGCGCGCTTGATTGCCGCTCGTCCCCTTGCCTACGGTGGCTTGGGGACGCGGGGGCCAGCACATCGCAGGGAGAGCAATGATGCCGCTGGAGGAAAAGACCATCGTCAGCCTGGCCACGGCGACCGCCCAGGAGGTGATCGCCGAGCTTGGCATGCAGCCGCATCCGGAAGGCGGGCATTTCGTCGAGACTTTTCGTGACCGGCCTTCGACCGGCGAGCGCGGCTGCGTCACCCTGATCTATTTCCTGCTCAAATCGGGCGAGGTTTCGCGCTGGCACCGCGTCGACGCGGTCGAGATCTGGCACTGGTACGCCGGCGCGCCCCTGAAGCTGGCGATCGCCGAATTCGAAGGCGTGCCGCCCAAGGAGCATCTGCTCGGCTCGAACGTGCTGGCGGGCGCGCGGCCGCAGGCGGTGGTGCCGGCCCATGCCTGGCAGTCGGCCCGCAGCCTCGGCGACTGGACGCTGGCCGGCTGCACAGTCGCGCCGGCGTTCCAGTACGAAGGCTTCGAGCTGGCGCCGGTGGGGTGGGAGCCGGACTCTGAGGGTCGGATCGGAACGGGAACCGATCGATAGGCCCACGTCTTACTGCGGGCCTTTTGCGTCTCGCAGGCGGCGGTAGAGGTCCATGTCTTGATCGCCGCTGAGCTTGCTGTTGCGGTCTACATAAGCATCTGCGGCGTATTTGCGGGAATCGACCGCTTTGGCGTCCGCCCCGTTCTCAAGAAGGAGATCGACCATTGTACGATCTGCATTCTCAGCGGCGTACATCAATGCCGTGCGGTCGGAAATGTTGATGCCGCTCCAGCAATCGCTGGTATCCGTCGTCTTCGCATTGACGTCGGCGCCGCGTTCCAACAGCAGCGCCGCAGTGTCGAGAAGATTGAATTGGACCGCGTACATCAATGCGGTTTTCCCGAAATTTCCGCGCGCATTCACATCCGCGCCGTTCTTCAGCA
>DASYRS010000232.1:0-17482 GCA_036004205.1 Dongiaceae bacterium | reverse complement strand
GATAGGCGGAACCAAATCAGGGGAGGCAAGCCTTGCTGAAGAATCTCGACCCGCTGCTCAATGCGGACGTGCTCCATGCGCTGCGCGCCATGGGTCATGGCGACACGCTGGTGCTGAGCGACACCAACTTCCCGTCCGACTCCATCGCCCGGCAGACGGTCTACAAGAAGCTGCTGCGCATCGACGCCAGCTGCCCGCGCGCGGCGCGCGCCATCCTGTCGGTGATGCCGCTCGACAGCTTTGTCGAGCATGCCACCTACCGCATGGAGGTGGTCGGCAATCCCAAGGACATCCAGCCGGTGCAGAAGGAAGTGCAGGCGGAGATCGACAAGGCCGAAGGCAAGCCCTGGCCGATGGGCTCGATCGAGCGCATGGCGTTCTACGAGCATGCCAAGAAGGCCTATTGCGTCATCACCACCGCCGAGACGCGGTTCTACGGCTGCTTCATCTTCACCAAGGGCGTGATCCCGCCGAAGGAATAGCCCGATGGCCGCGCGGGAGGGAGTGGCCATTCTGGGCGTCTTCGTCGCCGACCTCGCGTTCCGCGCTGGGAGGCAGCCGAAGGACGGCGAAACCATCGTCGGCTCCGGCTTCAAGATGGGGCCTGGCGGCAAAGGATCGAACCAGTCGGTCGCGGCGGCGCGCGCCGGTGCCAAGGTGACGTTCATTTCCAGGATCGGGCGCGACGCCTTCGGCGAGATCGCGCTCAAGACCTGGAAAGACGAGGGGATCGTGGCGCGCGCGGCTGAGGCGGACAAGGAGCCGACCGGCGCGGCCTACATCTTCGTCAATCACGACACCGGCGAGAACGCGATCATCGTTTATCCCGGCGCCGGCGGCGCGATATCGCCGGCCGATGTGGAGGCCGCTGCCGATGCCATCCGCGGCGCCAAGGTGTTCGTGACGCAATTGGAGCAGCCGGCCGCGTCCGCCCAGCGCGGGCTGGAGATCGCGCGCGCCGCCGGCGTCGTCACGGTCTTCAATCCCGCGCCCGCCGTGCCCATACCGGATTCGATCTATCCGTTCTGCGACTACATCGTGCCGAACGAGACCGAGGCCGCGGCGCTGACCAGCCTCTCGGTCGCGACGCTCGGCGATGCGAAACGCGTCGGCGATGCCTTGCTGGCGAAGGGCGCCAAGAATGCGCTCATCACCCTCGGCGAACGCGGCGTGCTGCTCCACAACAGCAAGAGCTCGGTCGAGATTCCCGCTTTCTCGGCGGGGCCCGTGGTCGAGACGACCGGCGCCGGCGATGCCTTCGTCGGCGGCTTCGCGGCGGCGATGGCACGCGGCAGCGATCCTGTCGAGGCCGCGCGCTTCGGCTGCGCGGTCGCCGGCATCTCCGTCACGCGCCCCGGCACGGCGCCCTCGATGCCGCGCCTGGCCGAAGTGGAAGCGCTGCTGGCACGACGCTAACCGACCCTGGCCGGCATGTGCTCCCGGAACCAGGACACCACGCGCGCGCCGTAATCGTATTTGGCCGGGCGGCTCTGCACCCAGTGGCCTTCCTTCGGGTAGTGCACCAGCGCGGATTTCGCACCGGCCTGCAGCAGCGCCCGGTGGAACTCGATCGCCTGCACCGCGGGACAGTTCCGGTCCAGCGCGCCGCAGATATTCAAGGTCGGTGTCTTCACGCGGTCCGCGAACATGATGGCGCTGCGCTTGAAATACTCGCCGCCCGGATTGGTGTATTTGTCCAGCAGGAAATTTTCGCAGAAGCCGGGGATGTGGCTGGTCAGCTGCTCGCTGACATAGTCGGTGACCGGCGAGACCACGACCGAGGCGGCAAAGCGGGTGTCCTGGGTGATGATCCAGGCGGCCATGATCCCGCCATAGGATATGCCGGTCACGCCGATGCGCTTCGGATCGACGATGCCGTCGGCGACCAGCCGATCGAGGCCGCTGAGGATATCCTGGGCGTCCGCGCCGCCCATGTCGCCGGCGACCGCGCGCGCGAAATCCTGTCCGCGGCCGGTGCTGCCGCGCGGATTGGGCTGGAAGATCGCGTAACCTGCCCGCAGCAGCGTGACGTAGAGCGCGCTGCGTCCGACACAGCTGGGGCGCCAGGACCAGATTGGGCCGCCATGGACGTCGACAATGACGGCCCGCGCGCCACTCTCGCCGGCAGGGCGCAGCAGCCAGCCGTGGATCTCCCATCCGTCCTTCGCTTTCCAGGTATAGTCTTCGGCGTGACCGAGGGAGGCGAGCGTTGCGTCGGCACCCTTTGGGCCGAAGCGCCGCACAATCTTCATCTCGCCGCCACGGAACAGCGCCACGCTCTGCGGAGCGAAGAAGCCCTCCATCGTCACCGCGCACTCGCCCGGTTCTGCGCCCGGACTGACAAACGGAAAATACCGGTCGCCGCCCAGGGTCGTGTCCGTTCCGGCCCATAAGATGCGTGTGCGGGCGCTGGTCGCGTCGCACAGGCCCAGCACCGTTTCCGCGCCGCGCAGTCCGGCGATCAGGACGTCGGTCTCGCTTTGCCAGGCCGTGAAGGTGATATCGGCGTTGTCGGTGTCCGCCCGCCGCGCCGTGCCGTCCTTCGCCGAGACGATCATCAGATCGCCGGTGGTCGATTCACGGTCGCTGCTGAAGGAGGCGACAAGGGCAAGCTGAGTGCCGCTGGGCGAGGCCGAAAGATAGCCCATCTGATTCTGCGGCGTGTGGACAACGCGCACGCTGCCGCTGGCGATGTCGATCAACCGAACGTTGGCTTTGTACCAGTCGTTCTCATGCGGATTGTCGGACGCAATGCAGGCGATCGAATGATTGCCTGCCCAGCACGCCTCCCACGGATTGAGGCCGTGGGACGTGATGCGGCGGAGCGTGCCGCCGGCGACATCATAGATCCAGAGGCTGCGCCATTGGCTGTCGTCCACCCCGATATCGATCTGAGGAGTCCAATCGGGCAGCGCCGGGTCCGATGTCCGGAATGTGTATCCGCCGTGAAAGCCCGAGAGATCGGCGCCTCGCTCGGCGCCGCCGATCAGGATCGATTTTCCGTCGGGCGACCAATGGGCGTATTCCACCCACAATTCCCCCAAGGTCACCCGTGTTTCGCGCTGCGAAGCGAGGTCGAGCAGGCAGAGTTGGCTCACGCCCGGCTCGTCGCGGTCCGAGAGATAGGCGAGAGCGCGACCGTCCGGCGACCATTTCGGCGCAAAGTCGACGCCGGGGCCGGTCGACACCATGCGAAGTTCGCCGCCGGCGGCGTCAGCCAGGAAAATGCGCTGCGGCAGAGTCCCCTCCAGGACCTGCGCGATCACGCCGCTGCCGGCGATGGTTCGGCCATCGGGCGAAAGCGCGATGTCGTACAGGTCCGACGGCTGGCTGGACCCCGGCTGCAGCCACTCGGCGTCCGCCTTTTGCAGGCGCTTGAACAACTCCGTGCCGCGCAGATCGGTTTGCAAGGGGCCGCCCCGTCTATGAAGGATGATTTGCCAGGCATGAAAGCGGCCGCAATCGGTTTCGCGGCCGCATCCTCCATGCCGGCGGAGGACAGGCGGGATTCTATGGCGACGGCGTCAAATGGCAAGCCGGGCAGATTCGGCTGCGTTTGCGCCAGGCAACAACCCGACAATCGGCGGCGCCGACGCGCGCCGCGCCAGCGGCACGATCCTGCGGCAAGGCGCGGCTGGCCGACCTCAGCGCGCGAACCGGAACCGCTCGATCATCCCGCCGTCCTCGAGGCTGTCCACCCACAGGCTGATCGGCTCCTGGGAGAGGAAGGCGTTCTCCGCCGCATCGAGAATGAGGCGGTAATCCGGGGAATCGCCGCTGGCGTAGAAGCTTCGCTCGCCGTCCTCGCCCCGCAGCCGGATCAAGCTGCGCGCCTGTCCGTCCATCCGGTGCGAGATCTCGGTGACGACGCCGCGCGCCCAGTCTCCCGCGATCCGCGTCTTCAGCATATAGGGCACGAAGCCGTCCTGCGAGACCGTCAGCTCGACCTCGCCGCTGTCCAGGCCGCTGAGGTCGAAGCGCACTTCGCCGTTGTGGTCGGTGCGGGCGGACATGATCCTCTCGCCCTGGCGGATGTGCACGAGGACGTCGGTCAGCGGCGGCGGATCGGGCGGTACCGGCTTCGGCGGCCTCGTCTCCACCACCTTGATCTTGATCGGATGGCGGCCGAGGCGCGTGACGACGTCATCGCCGACATAGATGCCGAAGAAACGCAGCGGCCCTTTGCGCACTTTCATCTCCGGACATCCCAGAAGATTGAGCGCGAAGATCGTCCACCGCTCGTCGGGCGGGTAGTTGCCGTGGCCGAGCAGGCCGCAGCGGCTGTCGTTCAGCCAGCCGAGGTGGTCGACGGCCGTCAGGCGGTGGAAGAAGGCGCGCTGGAAATCGTCGCCGTTGCCGATCCACGAGAACCGCGTGTTGCCGACATAGGCGACCGCGCCGCCGTTGGGGTTGTAGACCAGGGCCTCGCTGAAAGCGTCGGAGGCATCGACCTGGTTGGTCAGGCACGAATCGGCGTAGCCGATGAAGGTCTCGTAGCCATTGGTCAGCGAGTTCGCCAGCCAGACGGAGCCGCCGCAGCATCCGTCGCTGTTGCCGTGCCCCGACAACGACATGATATGGGGCTTGGCGTTGAGAGCGGCCTGCAGCCGCTGCCACGTCAGATGTTGCACCGGCGCTGCGCCCGCCTGCGCCGGCGTCAGGTCGAGCTCGTCCTCGTAGAGCCGCATGTAGCTGTCCCACTTGGGCAGCTCGCTCTGCAGCTGCCCGCGCAGCTGCTCCTGGTCCGACATCGAGAGATCCGGCGCCGGATTGAGCAGGACATAGCGTTGCGGCGTCAATTCGGCGGCCGGCGCGAACACCGCGATCCATTGGCTCGGGATCGGGAACTGGAAGAAGCCGCCGCCTATCGGAATCGGAATCTCGCTGGCGGCGAGGCTGGTCGGACCCCAGGCAAAGTGCCACCCGTAGCCGCCATCGCCGACCGCCGAATTGTAGGGAATGACGCGCCGGTCGGTTTCGGAGATCTCCGCGATCAGCTGCAGGTTGGTCGCCGCCATGGCCTGGGCCAGCTTGATAACCGAGTGCTGCGCGGCCGCCTCATGGTGATAGCGGCCGTCCTCCGGCGGATTGGTCGCGGTGGAGGTGGCTTCGGCCGGGTTAGGATCCCAGTTGGAAGAGGCGAGCACGACCCGGCGCGGCCAGTTGACATCGAGCAAAAGGCCATTGTCGGGCGAGTGGAAGGATTCATAGGCGATGACCTTCTTGACGAAGGCCTCCGCCTGCGTGGCGGACTCAACCGGCGCGCGTCCGACGCTGATGTCCGTCTTGTTGACGACGCCGTCCAGGTCGCCCCAGTAATTGTGCTGGCCGTAGAGCCCGTTGTTGCCGGCGTCCCAATCGTGATCGGGATACCAGACATATGGGACCGAGAAGCTGAAGATCCCGATGTCGATCTCCTGCTCCCCGATGATGTAGCTCTCCAGGCTGGAGTAGTAGAAATCGGTCGGAATCGTGTTCCATTCGTACAGCCACTGCAGCTGCGCGTTGACGAGCCACGCTGGCCCGTTGACGCGCACATGGCTGCCGGCGGCCGACGTGTGCACGGCATAGGGATCGAGCACGCCGGCGTCCGCTTCCGCCCCGTGCGGCAGGACGACGTCTGTGGTGACGAGGTCGACGTCGCCGATGTCCGTCACCAGCAGGTTGCTGGTGGTGAAGTACCAGCCGGGATTGCCGGCGTTGGACGTGCCGGCAGCATCATAGGGAATAATCTGCCCGTTCGCGGGATTGACCAGGGTGCTGGCGGGGCTGAGGCCGGGCCACCAGACACCGGGATTGACGACATTCATCTTGAGATGGCTGCCGGTCCAGAAGGACTTGTTGTCCTTCGGCGGATTGTCGGTGCCGACGTCGATGAAGCCTTCGCGCGAGCCGGCGACCTTGCGGATCGGCACGATTCCGACGTCGCCGCCCACCAGCAACCAGGACACGCCCCAGGTCGGAACAATGGCTTTCAGGAACTTCCGGATCACCTCCTGCAGGTCGCGCGATCCGCTGCGGAAATCGCCGTAGCGGCCATCCACGATGTTGGAGATCGTCACGACCTTCGCCGTGACGCCGCGGCTGTTCTTCCACGCCGCCAGCTTCTGGAACGCCTCGACCATGCCCGGAACGGCGGCGCCCGGCGTGATGGTGGCGGCATCCCAGGCGCGGTTGTCGGTGATGATGAGATAATCCGCCGGCAATTCGTAGTACGGCCAGTGATGGCCGAGATCGACCACGACATCAGCGTTGATCACTTCCGAGCGCGCCAGGTCGGCCAGCTTCCTGGCGTGCTGGCGCGACGTGACCACCGGTTCCGGCTGCGGCATCAGCCGGCTGGGATCGAGCCGGCGGCCAAGGCGGGTCTCCAGCTTCTTCAGCGCGGCTTGCTTGTCGGCAAGCGGACGTTCCTCGCCGTAGGTCACCGCGATCTCGCAGCGCGTGCACAGCTCCAGCTGCCCGGCCGCATTCTGCCGAACCGGGTTCAATTCGATCCGCGCGATGCGGGTGAGGCCGATGGTCTCGAGCGACAGCGGGCGCGCGGCCGGCCTCGGCGACCGCATCGCTTTCTCATAGAGCTGGGGATCGGGGTGCACGATCGCCGGGATCGGGAACGGTTCGGTAAACTCTTCGCGCTCATGCTCGGGCCGCTTGCAGAAGGCCGACCATTTGACCTCCGGCCGCACCTCGTGCTCGGCCTTGCCGTAGTCCCTTTCGGCAGGCAGCGCGCCGGGGCGCCGCGGCTGCACCGGCGCGATGAAGATCGCTTCGCGTGTGACCGGCACGAAATGCTCGCGCACGATCTCCATTTTGGTCGGCCATTTCAGCGGCGGGACGGCGACCTTGACCACGAGCCGCGGCAGCGCCGGCCCGCCGATCTCCCCGGTCGCCTTTGCGCCCTGCAGTTCGATTTCGGTGCCGAATGGCGTGCTGCGCAGATGCAGCGTGTCGGGATCGAACGCCACCTCGACGCGGATCGACTTGGAATGTTCATCGGCATGAGAGCATTCGCAGCGCATGAAACACCTCCCCTGGCAAGGCCGGACGTCCACGTGTTCCGCCGCCGCTGAAGCGCCGGCTCACGTCTGGTCGAGATGTGATCAAAGAAAGTAACGCGAGATGCTTGCACCACGGACTTGCATCACCGCGGTCCAAGCGGAGACAATTTCGCGACGGCCAAGTGTGCCGCTGGCTTGGCCTAAACTGAAAACAATTCTCTCCGGCAAACTTGTGATTCAGCATCCGCGGGTGTGGAGAATGGCAAAGACCGATTCCCTGACCCGCGGATGTGTGCCGGACTGATCGGGCGCCGCCTTATTCCGTGAGGCGGCTGATGATGGCTTCGCGCGCCTTGCGTGTTGCGGACAGGCTGGCCTTCACTGCCTCCAGCACTGCAGCGGGCGCTGCTTCCGGCGTTCCGGCCTGGAAAGGCGGCTCGGGCGCATATTCCAGGCCAAGCTGGATCGCTTCCGCCTGCTCCTGTCCGACCAGCTCCGCGACCACCACAAGGCCGAAATCGATCCCGGCCGTGACGCCGCCGGCGGTGATGAGGTTGCCGTCGCGCACCACGCGGCCCTGGACCGGGATGGCGCCGAACCTCGCCAGGAAATCGTGCGAGAACCAATGGGTCGTGGCCTTGCGGCCCCGGAGCAGGCCCGCGGCGCCGAGCACCAGGGACCCGGTGCAGACCGAGGTGACATAGCGCGCGCTCTTCGCCTGGACGCGCACGAAATTCAGTACCGCCTCATCCTGCAACAACGCATTGACCCCGCCGCCGCCCGGCACGCAGATCACATCCAGCTTCGGGCATTCGCCGAACGTCATGGTCGGGCCGAGCACGAGTCCGGTTGCCGAGGCGATCGGCGCGCGATCCTTCCAGATCAAATGGACCTTTGCCTCCGGCAGCGACGCGAAGACTTCGTAGGGCCCGGTCAGGTCCAGCTGCTGCACGCCGGGAAACACAAGAATGCCGATTTCGAGAGTCATGTGCGCCTCCTCTTGACGGCGCGACCTTAGCGGATCAGGATTTGGCGGATATGCCAAAGACCCCTCGTTTTACGCCAAAGCCCCGCCGGATCGAGATCCTGGCCTTCAGGGACGTGCAGCTTCTCGACGTCGCCGGCCCGCTGCAAGTGTTCGCGACGGCCAATGATCTGGCGCGCGCCGCCGGGCGGCCCAGCCCTTATGAACCGGTCGTGGTGGCGAATGGATCGCTCGCGATGTCGTCCGCCGGCCTCGGCCTGACGACCCAACCGCTCCCCCAGCCGCGTCTTGCCTTGGACACGCTGATCGTGGCCGGCGGCTGGGGCGTCCAGCCAGCTTGCTCGGACCAAGAGCTCATCGGCTGGATCAAGGCGCGTGCGAAGACTGCGCGCCGGATTGCCTCGGTGTGCAGCGGCGCGTTCCTGCTGGCCACCGCAGGGCTGCTCGACGGGCGCCGCGCGGCGACGCATTGGAGTCGGTGCCGCGAGTTCGCCGAGCGCTTCCCCAAGGTGCGGCTGCAGCCCGATCCGATCTTCGTCCAGGACGGCAATGTCTGGACCTCGGCCGGCATCACCGCCGGGATCGATCTGGCGCTCGCGCTGGTCGAGGCTGATCTCGGCCGCGAGCTCGCCTTAGCCGTCGCGCGTCAGCTGGTCGTGTTCCTGAAGCGGCCGGGCGGCCAAGCGCAATTCAGCGCGACGCTCGCCTTGCAGCACGGCAATGCTCGGTTCGAGGGCCTGCATGCCTGGATCGCGGACAATCTTTCCGGCGACCTTTCGGTGACGGCGCTGGCCGGCGCCAGCGGCATGAGCGAGCGCAGCTTCGTCCGCCATTATCGCCAGGCGACCGGCCTGACGCCGGCGCGCGCGGTCGAGCAGATCAGGGTCGAAGCGGCACGCCGCACCCTCGAGCTTGGCCTGCCGGTGAAGCGTGTCGCGGCGCGCTGCGGCTTCGGTTCCGAGGAAACCATGCGCCGCAGCTTCCTGCGCCTCCTCGGCGCTTCGCCGCAGGCCTACCGGGAACGCTTTTCGTCGAGCGCGATGGCGGCCGCAGTCTAGTCCTCGCAGTCGCCGCCCTGCGCCCAGGGAATCGCCCAGGGCAGGAACATCACGAACAGGACGAAGGTGATGCCGAGCGGCAGCAGGCCGTAAAACGCGATGGCGCGGCCGCAATAATCCACTGCCGCCAGCAGCCATTGGACGGCGAACGCGAAATCGTGCGCGGTCGCCCGTCCCTCGAAATAAGCGTTGGCCGCAACGCCGATGGCACGCTGATGATCGTAGATCGACATCCCGGTGACGATCGCCAGCTACGGAAGCGCGCCCAGCATCCAGATCCGGAAAGGACCGAGCCGCCGGCGTTGAGTCTCATGCCGGTCGGTGGACGGGTGGGTGGTGGAGCGGGGCATGCTTTCCTCAATCGGTCATGCAACGATCGTCATCAATCCGGCGCGCGGCGACAAGTTGGCGGGACGGCGGATCATCACGGTCGACCACCCTTCGTTGCGGGTCCGGTGCGGCCGCGCGTGGCGTTGGTCAGCGCCGGGTCTTTCGCCCGCCCTGATCTCCGGCGCAGCCCGGCCGCCTCGGAGCCGATGGCGGCGGCGACGAAGTGCCTCAGATTGTCTTCGACATAATCCTCCACCGCGCCCTGCGGATCAAAGCTCCACCACAGCAGCGAGCCCTGCCATTGCGAGGCCATCAGCAGCCCGGTGCCGCGCGGCGCATGCGGGACTTCCGCGAGGCAATCGTCGAGGGCGCGTGAGAGCGCCGCCTTCCAGCTCGCCCCGCGCGACCGCAGCGCCGGGTTGCGCAGATCCTCGCGCAGGATCAGCAGCGCGTCGGCATAGGCTTCGATCCCGCCATAGTCTTTCGACAACGCCGTCAGGAGCTGGATCGCGCCCTCGGCATCCTTCGGAACCTTGGCCGCGAGCGCCGCGGTCTTTTCGTCCAGGCGATCCCAGGCGAAGGATAGCGTGCTGTGGACGAGCTGGGCCTTGCTCCTGAAGCGCTGCACCAGGGTCGAGGCGGAGAGGCCGCTGGCCTGGGCGAGGAGCGAAAACGTCAGAGAATCGGGCCCGGATTCGTGCATGAGCTTGTAGGCTGCTTCCAGCACATCGCGATCGGGCAGGGTCTTGGGCCGGGGCATTTTCCCTCTTGTTCATAACCGAACGATCATTTATAAACTCGATAACCGAACGATCATTTATATATTGCTCCGACCCGTGAGGTAAGCCCGTCCCGGGCCATATTTATGGGAGAGGTCGAATGTCGCTTAACGGAAAGGTCGCCCTGGTCGCAGGCGCAACGCGCGGCGCAGGGCGCGGGATCGCGGTCGAATTGGGCGCGGCGGGCGCGACGGTCTACGTGACCGGACGCACCACGCGCACCCATCAATCCGAATATGCCCGCGCCGAGACCATCGAGGAAACCGCCGAACTCGTTTCGGCGGCCGGTGGCAAAGGCATCTTCGTCCAGGTCGATCATCTGGTGCCCGACCAGGTCGCAACGCTGATCGCTCGCATCCGCGCGGAGCAGGGGCGCCTCGATATCCTCGTCAACGACGTGTGGGGCGGAGAGACGCTGAAGGAATGGAATAAGCCGGTCTGGGGCCACGATCTGCAGAACGGCTTGCGCCTGCTCGATCTCGGCGTCCGCACGCACCTCATCACGGCGCACTTTGCGTTGCCGCTGTTGATCGAGCGGCCGGGCGGCCTGCTGGTCGAGGTGACCGACGGCACCGCCGAATACAATGCCACGCACTACCGCATCAATCCGTTCTACGATCTCGCGAAGGTATCGGTGAACCGCATGGCCTGGGCTCACGCCAAGGACCTGGCGCCGCATGGCGCGACCGCAATCTGCGTCACGCCCGGCTGGCTGCGTTCGGAGATGATGCTCGAGGCGTTCGGTGTGACCGAACAGAACTGGCGCGATGCGACGCAAAGGATCCCGCATTTCGCGATCTCGGAAACGCCGCGCTTCGTCGGACGCGCCATCGCGGCGCTCGCCGCCGATCCGGACCGGGCGCGCTGGAACGGGCAATCGCTATCCAGCGGCGGGCTCGCGCAGATCTACGGCTTCACCGATCTCGACGGCTCGCGTCCGGATGCCTGGCGCTATGTCGAGGAGGTGCAGGATGCCGGAAAGCCCGCCGACACGACCGGCTATCGATAGAGAGCGACGGCCCCCGCTTTCGCTATTGACTCTCCCGTCTCTTGGGAAATTAGCTATGCCCTCTATTGGACGTTGCGTCCTGGCTGCGGGGGCGGCGGTTCGTAACGGTTGATCAGGAACCTGCCGATCTGCTGCCGAGCAATGCTGGAAGGTTGCTTCGGCATGAGCGAAGAGGTTGTCACCAAGATCTGGAAGCGTGGACTTGCGTGGTCACGCGCGGCCGACAAACTCAAAGCCCGGGTCGTCTATGCCCGGATCTCCGCGTTGGCCTTGAGCGCGAGCGGCGCGGTCTTGGAGACGGTAGCGGCGACTCTCCTCGCGGAGCAGCCCGATGCGCGCACCTGGTGCGCCGCGGTGGGCGCTGTTCTGCTCGCAATCGCGACCTTCGTGACGGCGCGTTTGCTGACGGTCGACGCGGTCCGCGCCTGGACCCGGTTGCGTTCGGTGTCGGAAGCCATAAAGGCGGAGGTCTATATCTTCCGCGCCAAGGCTGCCCCCTACATCGAAGATGATGCCCTCGACAAGCTCCGCGACAAGACCAACGAGACTCAGGCGGCCGCCCAGGATCTGGAGCGCCACGTGGCGGGCATGGTGGTTGGCGCCGAGGCCCCGCCGCCGATGCTGACCCATGACGACTATATCGCCGGGCGTGTGGAGCAGCAGATCGAGGGATTTTACCGGAAGAAGGCAACGCAATATGCGCACCGGCTGACCGCTCTTCGCGCCGGCGAATTCGTGCTCGGCCTGGCGGGGACAACCCTAGGCGCTCTCGCGGCGGTTATCAGCAGCCACGAGACATCGCCGAGCGCTTCGGACGCCGGTATCGGCGCCTGGGTTGCGGTATTGACGACATTGGGAGCGGCGCTGGCCGCTCACATCGCCGCCAACAGGTACGATTTCCTGGTCGTGAGCTACTATGGAACGGCACGGCGTCTGGAAGATCTTGTCATCAAATGGCGCTCTCATCCGGATACCGGTGGCGCCGACGCGTGGTCGACCTTCGTGAACGCGTGCGAGGATGCCATCTCCGTCGAGAGCGAGAGCTGGGTCGCGAAATGGATGGAGAAGGAGCCGGGGACCGCCTAGGTCGCCGGAAAAGTCAGCGCTCGAGAGGCCGTGTGCCGAAATATGAGCGGCCGCCGGCGATTGGCGCCGTTTAGGCGATGTGGTATCCAAGGCGAGCGTCCGTCCCGCAAGCGGTTCGTCCGCAATACTTGCAGCGGCATTTGGATTGGTGCCTTGATCTCCCATGAGTTCGGAAACTCCAAGCTCCGATGCCCTGGAACTGACCGATCGCTTCCAGTCGATCCTCACGGGCAGCTGGAAGACCCAGGCGCTCTACGTGGCCGCGGAGCTGCGGATTGCCGACCACCTGGCGGCGGGACCTCGGACCAGCGCCGATCTGGCCGCGTCCGCGGGGACCGACCCGCAATCGCTGCATCGCCTTCTGAGAGCCTTGACCGCGCTCGACATTTGCACGGAGCGCGATGATGGCAGCTTCGAGCTGACGCCTCTCGGTGCGCTGCTGCAGGACGAGTCACCGAACTCCCTGCGAGCCTGGACGATGTGGTGGGGGAATCATCTGTGGCCGGTCTGGGGCAACCTCCTCTACAGCGTCAGGACCGGCAAGAGCGCCCGCAAGCTGCTGTTCGGAACGGATGGTTTCGGGCACCTCCAGAACAACCCGGAAGCCGCCGCCACTTTCTACCGGGTCACGATCGAATTGACCCGCCTGACAGCGCAGTTCGTCATGGACGCCTACGATTTTTCGGGGCTGAAGCGGGTTGCGGACATCGGCGGCGGACATGGGGAAATGCTGGCGTATGTCCTGCGGGCAAATCCTGAAGCCTCCGGGATTCTGTTCGACCTTGCCATTGCGGTCGAGGGAGCGGTCGCGAACTTCAAGAACAACCACCCTGGCCTCGACGGCCGATGCGCGTTCGTCCCCGGCGATTTCTTTGAATCGGTTCCGCCGGGGGCCGATGCCTATATCCTCAAGAGCGTGATCCACGACTGGGATGACGAACGGAGCTCCCGGATTTTGGCAAACTGCAGACGGGCGATGACGGATGGCGCGCGCCTCCTGCTCATCGAGCCGATTCTACCGGAGCGCAGCGAAGCCACCCCGCTTCACGGGACCTTGTCTCAGCATGATTTGACCATGCTGGTGGCCTTGGGCGCACAAGAACGTACGGAGCGCGAATTCTCCGGTCTGCTGAAGGCCGCCGGCCTGCGGGTCTCAAGGATCATTCCCGCCGGTCCCGTCTACAGCATCATCGAGTGTTTGCCTGTGCTGTGACGGACGCCAGTTCCAGGATCTGCGCGAGGACGAGCGGCCGCCGCGCCATCACCGCCAGCTCCCACGACCTCGTTTGCTCCAGTCTCGCCACGATCCGGTCCCTCTCTTTGGATATCGTCTCCAGGGCCGCGCGCACGTCTTCGGCTTCGACGGGTCCGCGCAGGGAGCCGACAACCGGAACGGTGAGCCCGAACTGGCGGCATCTCTCCGCCAGCGCGGGCTGGTCGGAGAAGATGGGATAGGACAGCATGGGCACCCGCCGGAAAATGGCTTCGTGGGTCGAATTCAGTCCGTGATGGGTCAGGAACACATCGGCCTCTCCCAGCACCGCCCACTGATCGGTATATTCGACCACCTCCACGTTCGGCCTCCGCAGCCGGCGGAGAACCCCGTCCTCGACCGTGGCACCGCCCAGGCTTATCAAGGCGCTCGCCCCCGGCATGCCTGCCACGCACTCCGACAGCGCCTCGAACGCCCGGATCGCCACGTCGGCATAGTACCGGAAGGCGACGGTTCCGAGGCATGCATAGATCTTGAGTCGGTCCGGTCTGCCGTCGAAATAGCCGCGAGCAGAATCGGACGGCCGCTCGCTCCGGTCCGCCGATAAGGAGATGCTGCCGAAGAAGACCACCGGCTCGAAACTCTTGCGTTCCTCCTCCGTGAGGAACTCCGCCGGCTCGCAGCAAACGTTGAGATAGGGACTGTGCCCGGAGATGTAGGAGAAGGGCGAGGCGTCGTTCATCCCGTAGCGTTCGCGAAGAATCTCCACCGCCTGGTGGCAGCGCTGCGAGATCGCCACGCGCGGGTCGGTATGCAATGCTGGCAGGAAGCGCGCCGGATTGATGTTGTGCCCCAGCAATACGTTGATGAAGGGAATGCCGAGCAGCTGCGCGGCCAACCGGCCGACGACCGCAAACGTCTCGCAGACCACCAGGGCCGGTCGAATGCTCCTCAACTCCTCCCGCACCTGCTCCGCGTAGTAGGCGGCGAAGCTGACATAGCGGCAGGGAATTGGAACCGATTCGCTGTCGGCCTGCTCGATCGGGCACTTTTCGAAGAGATCGACCATTCTCGCCCCGATGCGCTCGACCTCCGGGCGATATCGTCCATGGGTGAAGACATGAACGTCGCATCCCGATTGCACGAAACCGGAGATGAGCGCGCGGAGCTGCATGAAATGCCCATGCTCCGGCATGCAGAAGATCGCGACGACGGCTCCCGTCATGTGCGGTCCCGGCGCGGTCCGTCGTCGAGCCAATCAAACAGGTTCCTTGACGCCTCTCCGTCGAGCTTTCTGAGCAAGGTCATGCCCGTGTGCCCGAACGGCAGGTCGAGAAGTTGAAGCATAGGGTCCTTCTTCAGCCGGTCGACGAACAACTTGACGCTCATTCCGTACGCCTTCTCGCCGCCATAGACCTTGTCGGGGCGCACAATCATGCTGTCGTGAAGCATGACGAACCCGCGCGGCTCGAGCAGCCCGGAGAAGGCCTCATAATCGAAGCTCGCCTGCTCTTCGGTGTGCAGCCCATCGATGAAGATGAGGCCAACCTTGCCGAGTGCGCGGTAGTCGCTGGTTGTGACGAACTCCTGGGTGGTCATCCGGAAGTGCCGAATGTTCGCGAGCCCGAAGCCGAGGAAGTATTCCTTCACCCGGGCTGCATCCTTCCAGAAATCATCCGCCAGGGAAGGATCGATGAAGATCACCTCGCCGGGCTCCAGATTGTCCTGAAGTGCCTTGGCGATCATGAGCGGCACGAAGCCGCGCCATGATCCGATGACCACCGCCAGGCGTGGGCGGAGGATGCGGCCGAAGGCGTAATAGAGCCACCCCAGCCCAAGATTCTGATCTTCCGCCCGCTGGTGATGTCCCATCTGCAGTAGATCGGGGTGTTCAAAGAGACGAGCGACCCAGTCCGGGGATATCCCGCGATTCATGCTCCCACCGTCTTGCAGCTTCTCGCCGGCGCCGGCGATACCGGTCGTTGCGGTTTGATCTCGGGAGGATCTCGCAGGAAAGCGCCGAGGCCACCGGCAAGAGACTGGGCGAGGGGAAGGTATCGTTCCTTTGGAAAATGCCCGATCGTCGGCGTGCGGTTGGCGTCGAACAGGACGGGACGGCCATCCACCATCGTGTAGTCGAACTTTCCGAAGTCGAACTTCAATTCCCGGCGGATCTGCCGCAGCTCTTCGGGGACCTCCGAGAGCCGCTTGTAACCGACGATATTGTGCGACTTTATGACCGGATCGTGAGAGTAGAAGATCGCATGTCGATCCTGGTCGCCGAAGAACAGCCATGTGCGGACGCAATACTGGCCA
Organism: Dongiaceae bacterium; assembly: GCA_036004205.1. Lineage (GTDB taxonomy): Bacteria > Pseudomonadota > Alphaproteobacteria > Dongiales > Dongiaceae > Dongia_A. The sequence continues at coordinate 1,705 of DASYRS010000232.1, read as the reverse complement.
TCGATCCGCTCGGGCAGGAAGCGCTCGACAACCAGGTCGTTGTCGACCCAGACCGCGTCCGGAACCTCCGCCATGGACGCGTAGACAGGGTAGTCGAGAAATGCCCGCTTGGAGCCGTGCCGCCGCCGCCGCCGGGCACGAATATACTTCTCCTTGAAGTGGGCGTGGGCGCTTCTGATGAAATCTCCCGGTTCGCGCGACTTCCACCCGATCTTGGCAAGAAGCATTTCCGGGTCGCCGGCGCAGTTCCGGTCGGTCTTGACAATCACCGGACCGTCATAGCGGTCGCGCCGGCGAAGCAGGTTCGCGCTGATCGCCCGTTTCGAGATGTCGGAAACCTCGGCGTTGACGGTCACGGCAAAGCGTCGCACGCAGGCGAGGTAATCTCGCGGAACGATAGTCAGATCGACGTGCAGGATCGCAAGGTCGGCATCGATCCGGGTCTCGGGATCGTGGATCAGGCTGACGCGAATGCCGCTTTCCACCCAGCAGTCGGAGATCGCCTGGAGCCAGTAGTTGCGCGGATCAGACCGGGCATGGCGATGTACGACGATTGCGACATGCAGCATGAGTTGTTCTCTCGATCTGGCACAAATCTGTCCGGGGATCGCCGTGATCGAGCGGCCCTCGCGCTCCATCGCAAGGGTTCGCCCGCGGCGTCGACCCGCGAGATATGCGCACCAATGGAGGGCCCCCGAAGACCGCCCTTGCAGCTCTTGCCCTCACCGGCTTCTGCCTCACCAGGCGCCCGCGAACGAGAGCGCCGCAACGTTCGCAGGAGCCAACGAGGGACCGCCATCGAACATACAAGTCGACGGCGAGGGACTCAATTCGCGAATTGCCGCCGATGATCAGCCTTGCTGACAAGGCACGATGCCGTGCCCGGCGCACCGGGCCGAATGAAAATGGGCGCTGGAAAATCAAGGGGTTATCTGCGAGCGCCAAATCTCCGGCGGCTCGACCGCGCGATGGCTAGGAGAGCCACTTTGGACACGGACTGAGCCGGTGTGATGTGCGCTCAATCACACATTTCGCGGCATCGCTTCACTTGGTGCGTGGGTGTGGGGTCGATACCGACAACGACCGAATGCACGTCCGCCAGACTGTTGGTGCAGGCGGTGAAGGCTGAGCCAACTTGACTTGGGCATTCCCGTCCAACGATAGTTGTCTATTCCCCCATTCACCAATCCTTCGGCGGTGAAGGAATCGGCGAGGCTGGCCGGATGCGCAGGTGGGGACAGAGCGTCATGACAGGCATTGTGACGGCGGTATGCGGCGCCGCCTTTGCCATGCTTCCATTCAGTGTCAGGTTCGAAGAAAGCACTGGCCTTTGGTGGCTCTTCAAGCTGCGCGGAGCAATCGAGCCGCCGGCGCAGGCAGTCGTTGTGGCAATAGATGGGACGACGGGGAGCGACCTTGATCTACCTAAGCTTCCGCGCGATTGGCCGCGCACGATCCACGCTCAACTGATCGACACCCTTGTTGCCGAAGGGGCTGAGGTGATTGTCTTTGACATGGACTTCAACCGGGTCAAGGGCGCCTATGAGGATGCGGTCTTTGCGAACGCCATTGGTAAGGCCAAGCGCGTGGTCCTGTTCCAACCGCTCGTCGGCAAGAAGCAATCGGTTGAGACGAGTGACGGAAACATGGTCACTTGGACCGAGCAGAAGCTGTCTCCATCTCCCCAGCTGGCCGCGATTGCCAG
>DASYRS010000231.1:0-6952 GCA_036004205.1 Dongiaceae bacterium | reverse complement strand
AACAACTCGATCTCGATCGACGGGCCGACCTCGCTCTCCACCTCGGAAAACCAGATCGCGCGCTTCCAGGCCGCCAATTGGGCGACGCTGGAAGTTGACGGCCACGACACCGACGCCGTCGCCGCGGCGCTGACCAAGGCGAAGACGCATGATCGCCCGACCCTGATCGCCTGCAAGACCATCATCGGCTATGGCGCGCCGACCAAGGCGGGCACGGCCGCGACCCATGGCTCGCCGCTCGGCAAGGACGAGGTCGCGGGCGCGCGACAGAAACTCGGCTGGGCGTACGAGCCGTTCGTGGTGCCGGACGCCATCCGCGCGGCCTGGACCAAGGCTGGCCAGCGCGGCGGCGCCGACTTCGCCGCCTGGACCAAGCGCCACGATGCGCATGCCCAGCGCGCGGAGCATGATCGCGTGGTCGCGGGCGAGCTGCCCGCGAATTTCGCCAGCGCGGTGAATGAACTGAAGACCGCGATCGCCGCCGAGGCGCCGAAAATCGCGACCCGGCAATCCTCGCAGAAGGTGATCGAGGCCCTGGTCCCGATCATGCCGGAGCTGATCGGCGGCTCGGCCGATCTGACCGGCTCCAACAATACCAAGGCCAAGAATGCCGCGCCGATCAAGGCCGGCCAGTACGGCGGCAGCTATATCTATTACGGCATTCGCGAGCACGAGATGGCCTCGGCCATGAACGGCCTGGCGCTGCATGGCGGCGTGATACCGTTCGGTGGCACGTTCCTGGTCTTCACCGACTATTGCCGGCCGGCGATCCGCCTCTCCGCGCTCATGCATCAGCGCGTCATCTATGTGATGACGCACGATTCCATCGGCCTCGGCGAGGATGGCCCGACCCACCAGCCGGTCGAGCATCTGGCGGCCTTGCGCGCGATCCCGAACCTGCTGGTGTTCCGCCCCGCCGAGACGATGGAGACGGCGGAATGCTGGGCGCTGGCGCTGGCTGCCAGGAACCGCCCCTCGATCCTCGCCCTCACCCGCCAGGCGCTGCCGCATCTGCGCGCCGACGCCGCGGTGGCCAATCATTGCGCGCGCGGCGGCTATGTCATCCGCCCGGCCAAGAATGCGCGCAAGGCGACCTTGATCGCCAGCGGCTCCGAGGTCTCGATCGCGGTCGAAGCGCGCGAGGCGCTGGAGGCGCAAGGCATCGGCGCCGCCGTCGTGTCCCTGCCCTGCTGGGAATTGTTCGACGAGCAGCCGGAGAGCTATCGCCGGGAAGTGCTGGGCGACGGATTACGGGTCGGCATCGAGGCGGCGGGCGGCTTCGGCTGGGAGCGCTATCTCGGCACCGATGGCGTGTTCATCGGCATGAAGGGCTTCGGCGCCTCCGCGCCCGCGCCGGAACTTTATAAGCATTTCGGGATTACCGCTGGAGCGATCGTCGATACCGTCAAGGCGAAGCTCTAGATCAAGCAGAAGAGGTAGGCATGACTGTCAAAGTTGCCATCAACGGATTTGGCCGCATCGGCCGCCTGGTCCTGCGCGCGATCATCGAGAGCGGCCGCAAGGATATCGACGTGGTCGGGCTCAACGATCTCGGCCCGGTGGAGACCAACGCCCATCTGTTCCGCCACGACACGGTGCATGGCCGGTTCCCCGGCACGGTCGAGACCAAGGGCGACCAGATGGATGTCGGCCGCGGCTTCATGAAGGTGACGGCCGAGCGCGACCCCTCCAAGCTGCCATGGCGCGACCTCGGCGTCGACATCGCGCTGGAATGCACAGGCCTCTTCACCGCCAAGGACAAGGCGAGCGCGCATCTCGCGGCCGGCGCCAAGCGGGTGCTGATCTCCGCGCCCGGCACCGATGTCGACCTCACCGTCGTCTATGGCGTCAATCACGACAAGCTGACCGCTGATCACACCATCGTGTCCAACGCGTCCTGCACCACCAACTGCCTGGCGCCGGTCGTTCATGTGCTGCACAACGCGTTTGGGATCCAGCACGGCTACATGACGACGATCCATTCCTATACCGGCGACCAGCCGACGCTGGACACGATGCACAAGGACCTCTATCGCGCCCGTGCCGCGGCGTTGAACATGATCCCGACCACGACCGGCGCGGCCAAGGCCATCGGCATGGTGATCCCGGATCTGAAGGGCAAGCTCGACGGCACCTCCATCCGCGTGCCGACGCCGAACGTCTCGCTGGTGGATTTCAAGTTCGTGCCCAAGAAGGCAACGACCAAGGAAGCGGTCAACGCCGCGATCCTCGAGGCCGCGAACGGCGCGCTGAAGGGCATCCTCGCCACCAACGACCAGCCGCTGGTGTCGATGGATTTCAACCACAACCCGGCCAGCTCGACCTTCGACCTGTTGCAGACCCAGGTGATCGACGGCACGTTCGTGCGCGTGATGTCCTGGTACGATAACGAGTGGGGCTTCTCCAACCGCATGGCCGACACGGCCGTCGCGATGAGCAAGCTCGGCTGAGAAACGGGGATGTGATGGCGGCTGTCGTCATCGCATCCCTACCCCAAGCACGCGCCGCGCTTGCAGCTGCCGGATCAAGCGGCGTCGCGGTGGAGCTGGAAAGCCCCCCCGACGCCGCAAGCATTTACGGCGTGCTGTGGTTCGCCGAACTGAACCGCGCGCTGCTCGCGGAATTTCCCGGCGTTCCCTTTACACTCACGCTCGATTGCGGAGAACGCGCCGATCTGGCCCACGCCGCCCTGGTCGAAGGCATCAAGCGCATCCGTTTCAGCGGGCATCCGGACGCGGCGAAAGCGCTGAAGGACATTGCGAGCCAGCTCGGCGCTGAACTGGTCAGGACCTAGGGAGACGACTTCGATGCCATCGGCCAAGCTGGTTCCCGAACTCCTGGTATCGAACCACGCGCTGAGCCGCGATTTCTATGTCCGCATCATCGGTTTCAGCGTCTGCTACGAGCGGCCGGCCGAGAAATTCTCCTATCTCGATCTCGGCGGCGCGGAATTGATGATCGAGGAGGAGACGGATTTCTGGGCGACGGCGCCCCGCGAAAAGCCCTATGGGCGTGCATCAATCTGCAGATCGAGGTGGACAAGCTCGATCCGATCCTCGCGCGCTTGAAGGACGCCGGGATTGCCCTGTTCCGTCCGGTCGAGGAAGCGTGGTATCGCTCTGGCGGCCGGTACAGCGGCAATCGTCAGTTCCTGGTACAGGATCCGGACGGATACCTGCTGCGTATGTTCGAGGATCTGGGCGAGCAGGCGGTGCCGGCGAGCGGCCGCATCGTGGGCTAGGATCAGGCGGCGAACTTGATGGGAGCGTGCCATGTACAAACTCTATGGCGTCAGGAAATGGGGCTCGCTGGGCCCGCAATGCATTCTCGAGGAGCTCGGCGCCCCTCATGAAATGGTGTGGCTGACGGCGGAGGATCGCGGCGGCTACTACCGCAAGATCAATCCGCTGGGCTATGTGCCGAGCCTGCAGCTTGCCGACGGGCGGTTCGTCTTTGAGAGCTCCGCCATCGTCACGCACCTCACCGACGCGCATCCGAGCGACCTGGCACCGCGCCCCGGCACGCCGGACCATGCGCTCTATCTCACCTGGCTGACCTGGCTCAATGCCGAAATCTATTCGACCATGAACGCCGCCGAATTTCTGGAGAGCGAAGACAACAAGATCGGTGACGCCGCCTCGCGCGCGAGCCTGGCGGAGGCTGTCCGCGCCAAGGTGGATGGCCTGTTCGACATTATCGAGCGCCGGCTCGGCCAGAGCGGCGGCTTCATGCTCGGCGCGAAGGTGTCCGCGGTCGACCACTACCTGATGATGGTGACGCTGTGGACCCGGCCGAACCGTCGCGCTTTGTATGAGCGCTGCCCCAACATCGGGCGCGTGGTAGCGGCGGTCAACGCGCGGCCCGCCGTGACGAAGGTGCTGGCGCTCAACGATCTGGCCTAGCCATCAAGCTGTAACGTCGCGTTGCTATAGCGTCGCATCGCAACCACAATCATGGAGCCTGATCGTGGCTCGTCGTTTCCATCGTGCATTCTGTCTCGCCATCCTGGGGTTGGCTCTTGCCGGCGCGCTGCCGGCGGCGGCGCAATCGACGGCGGAGATCGGCACCCTCCGCTTCAGCGGATCGGCCACTCTGCCCAACGACACGATGGTCGACGGCACGCTGGTCGGCGGCTTGTCCGGCCTCGACTACGATCCCAAGACGGATCGCTGGTACCTCATCTCCGACGACAAGTCGGACAAGAACCCGGCGCGCTTCTACACGGCGAAGCTGGCATTCGACCAGACCGGATTGGCTTCGATCGATCTCCAGCATGCCGTGACCCTGCTTCAGGCCGACGGCAAGCCCTATCCCAGCGCCAAGGCCGGCGGCGAGGTGCCCGATCCGGAATCGATCCGCCGCGATCCCGAAACCGGCAATCTGTGGTGGACCAGCGAAGGCGACGGGAAGCTTGGCCTGTCGCCGTTCCTGCGTATCGCCGGCCCCGATGGCAACGCCGTGAACGAGGTCCCGACCCCGGCGATGTTCCGCATGAACAAGGAGCAGGAGATCGGCCCGCGCCACAACCTCGCGTTCGAAGGGCTGAGCTTCGCACCCGACGGCAAGTCGGTTTGGCTGGCGATGGAATCGGCGCTCTACCAGGATGGGCCGATCGCAACCACCGGCGCCGGCGCGGTCGCGCGCCTCACCCACCTCGACCGCGACGGCAAGGTGCTGGCGCAGTACGCCTACCCGGTCGATCCGATCCAGGCCGTGCCGGCAGGCAAGAACGCCGACAACGGCGTCAGCGAATTCCTGGCGCTCGACGATCATCGCGGGCTGGTGCTCGAACGCTCCGGCGTCGAGGGCGCGGACGGTGTCTGGAAAATGTACATCCGCATCTATGAGATCGACACCGCCGGCGCCACCGATATCGCGGCTGTCCCGGCGCTGGCCGGCGCCAGCTACCAGCCGGTCGCGAAGCGTCTGGTCATCGACCTTGCCAAGACGCCGGATCTCGGCCCGATCGACAACATCGAGGGCGTCTCCTGGGGCCCGACCCTCGCCGATGGCAAGCGCAGCCTGGTGCTGGTGTCGGACAACAACTTCAATCCGGCTCAGATCACGCAGTTCCTGGCGTTCGAAGTTCTGCCGTGAAACCCACGAGCTGTTCGCTCAAGCGCCACAGCCGCTCGGCCGCGGCGGAATCGACGGCATGGGATGCCACGCCAAGGGTGCCGGGTGTGGCGGCCGGCTTCCCGGCCACCGCCTCTTTGGAAGCCGGCGGCGCGATATCGCAGTTCTCGCAATAGACGCCGCCCATGCCATCGAGTTGCGGGCTGGTTGCGCACCAGACACTGGTTGCCGCGCCCTGCTCGACATTCTTGAGGTTCCTGGATGGGTCGACGATCGGATTGCCGTGCTCATCGTGGACACCAAACGCCCGCATGTCCTCGGCTGACAGATGCTTTTCGAGGCCGGTGCCCACGATCGCGCCGGGATGAAGGGAAAAGGCGCGAATGCCCACTCCCTCGCCCCGGCGATCGAGGGCGGAGGCGAACAGGATGTTGGCGGTCTTCGACTGGCCATAGGCCGACCAGCGCTCGTAGTCGCGGCGCTCGAAGTTGGGATCGTCGAAGATGACCGGCGAGCGGCGATGCCCCCAGGACGAGACCGAGACCACGCGCGCGCCGTTCGCCCGCCGCAAAGCGGGCCAGAGCCGCACCGCCAACTGGAAATGCCCGAGATGATTGGTCGCGAACTGCGCCTCGTAGCCCCGCGCGTCCCGCGTCAGCGGGCAAGCCATGATGCCGGCGCTGTTCACCAGGATCCGCAGCGGATGGCCGCCGGCGAGAAACCGTTGCGCAAACGCATCGATCGAGGACGGATCGAGCAAATCCATCGCTTCGATCTCGACGCCATCGACTCCCGCCAGCGCCGCGGCGGCCCTGCCGCGATCACGCGCGGGAACGATCACCCGCGCGCCGGCAGCGCGCAGCACGCGCGCGGTCTCCCGTCCGATACCTGAATAGCCACCGGTGACGATCGCGGTTTGACCGGTGAGGTCGCGGCCTCCGATCACCTCGGCCGCCGTTGAAGCCGCGCCGAAGCCGGAGCCGATAGGTACTTGCGGGGTGGACATGCCGGAACCTCTCTTCATGCCGCCTAAGAGATGGGCCGGACCGGGCTTATTTCTAGGGTTGACGGAGAAAGAGTCCCGGATAGGCGATGACGAACCCGCTTTCATCGACGGTGAGGTCGGCGGTGAAGTCGATGTCGAGGCCGTCGAAGCGCCAAAGCCGTTCCGCCAGGCGCGTGTAGCGCTGCGGCGCGGCGCGCAGGCTGAGCTCGGGGACGAGGATGTAGGCGACGTTGATCTGCGCTGCTTCGCCGACCTTGAGATCGAGGCGGCGGATCGCGACCGTGTTCGTGAAGGGCGTCATCGAGATGTCGGGGTCGAGGCAGCCGTCGAGTTGCGGCAGCGCACCGCCATCCGCGCGGCGCCAATGGCCGGCGCCGTCGGACAGTATCTCGAGCCGCGCGCCGCCGGTAAGGCCGACGCGAACGCGGCGCGTGATCCACGCCGCATCGACCTCGACCGAGTAGCTGGCCTTGAGCGGCGCGCCATCGAGCGTCGCGGCGACTTCGCCGCGCGCTTCATATCCGCCGACCGAGGCGTGCAACCGGAATTGCTCCACGCCCTCGCCCAGGTCGGGCTGCCAGATCCAGCGCCAGCCTTGCTCGCTCATCGCACCTCGATCTTCACCACCGTCCAGATCGCCTTGGCCTGAAACAGCTCGATGTCGATCTCCGGCTTTTCCTTGAACGGCCACATGACGAAGAACGGGCCGAAATCGTCCGGCGCCATCCGGGCTCCATCCTTTTCGATCGCCAGGATCGGATTGTATTTCTTGATCTCGTCGGCGGTGATATCGACCTTGTAATCGTCGGCGGCCGACAAGGTGAGATCGCCCCCGGTCGCGCCGGCCAGCTTCAGCACGTCGGCCAGCAG
>DASYRS010000230.1:0-3043 GCA_036004205.1 Dongiaceae bacterium | reverse complement strand
AGCGCTGCCATCGACGGCCGGCACTCCTGCGCAGAGTGCGGTCGCCAAAACCAGACTATAGATGGGACGGGACAACGGCATTCGCCAAGCAGACGCCCGCTAGCTTTCGAAATCCAGTCCCATTTCGCGATAACGCTCGGGATCTTCCTGCCAGTTCTCGCGCACCTTGACGAACAGGAACAAGTGGATCTTGCGCTCCAGCATCTCTTCCAGCTCGCGCTGCGCCGCTTCGCGCACCTGCTTGATGCGGCTGCCGCCCTTGCCGAGCACGATCGCCTTCTGATTGTCGCGCGCGACATAGACGACCTGCGAGACCTTGGCGCTGCCGTCCTTGAATTCCTCCCAGGCCTCGGTCTCGACCGTCAGCGCATAGGGCACTTCCTCGTGCAGCTGGCGGAACAGGTGCTCGCGCGTCACTTCCGCCGCCAGCAGTCGCACCGGCAGGTCGGTCAACTGGTCGTCGGGGAAATGGTGCGGACCCTCCGGCAGATGCGCGACCACCTCGCTCATCAAGTCTTCTACTCCGTCGCCGGTCTCGGCGGAGATCATGAAGATCTGCTCGAACGCGAACAGCGCGCTCAGCTCGGCGGTGAGCGCAAGCAGCGTCTCGCGCTTCACCGCGTCCACCTTGTTGATGGCGCAGATCGCCTTGCGGCCGTTCTTCTTCAGCCCCTCGATGATGGCGCGGGTGTCGCCGTCGATCTTCTTCTTGGTGGCATCGACCAGCAGCACGACGCGGTCGGCGTCCCCCGCCCCGCTCCAGGCGGCCGCCACCATGGCGCGGTCGAGGCGGCGCTTGGGCGCGAAGATGCCGGGGGTATCCACGAACACCGCCTGCGCCGGTCCCCGCATCGCGACGCCGATCACGCGCCGGCGCGTGGTCTGCACCTTCGGGCTGACGATCGAGACCTTGGCGCCGATCAGGCGGTTGAGCAGAGTCGACTTGCCGGCATTGGGCGCGCCGATCAGAGCGACAAAGCCGCAGCGGGTAGGCGCATCCGTATCGGTCACGGGCGCAATTCCGCCATCAGGGAGGCGGCCGCCGCCTGCTCCGCCGCGCGCTTGGACTTGCCGCTGGCCTTGGCCGCGCGCTTGCCGCTGACCCGCACTTCGACGGTGAAGGTCGGATCGTGCGGCGGGCCGCTCGATTCCACCACCTGATAGATCGGCAGCGGCAGGCCGGCCGCCTGTGCCCATTCCTGCAGCGCGGTCTTGGCATCCTGCGGCGGCATGGAATCCGCGGCCAGCAGGCTGGCCCAATGGCGCTCCACGAACTGCCGCGCGGCATCGAGGCCGGCATCGAGATAGATGGCACCGATCACCGCCTCGCAGGCATCGGCGAGAGTCGCGGCGTTGTCGCGGCCGCCGCCTTCCGCTTCGCCGCGCGAGAGGATGAGATGGCTGCCGAGGTCGATCGCGCGCGCGACGTGGGCCAGGCCCTCCTGGCGCACCAGGGCGGCCAGGCGCTTGGCCATCGCGCCCTCGTCTTCCTTGCCGAACGTGCGATAGAGCATTTCCGCCACCACCAGCCCCAGCACGCGGTCGCCGAGGAATTCCAGGCGCTGATTGTCCTGGCCGCCCTTCTGGCGCGGCCCCTGCTTGCCGGTCCGGCGCGTCAGGGCGCTGGGGTGGGTGAGCGCGGTACGCAGCAAATCGGGGTCGCCGAAGCTGTGCCCCAGGACCTGCATCAATTGCTCAAGCGGCGCGTCCCCGTCCTTCATTCACTCGATCACGTTCAGCAGGCGGCCGAAGCGCAGGGCCGTGGCCCAGGTGATCGGATTGTACCACCGGAATGAATTGCCGTACGACCAGAACAGGATCTTGGCCGGGCCGATCAGATTCTCCTTCGGCACAAATCCGACCTTGTCGAGCCAGTCGCTCTTGCTGGCGTCGATCACGGTATCGAGCATCGCGGCATAGAGCGCGGCGCGGCCCTCGTCGGTGGAGGTGTCGATCTGCATGTGCGACGGCTGCCACATGCGGCTGTCGTTGGAGCGGTCGCGGTTGTCGCCCATCATGAAGTAATGATCCGGCGGCACGACATAGACCGGCGTGTTGTCAAGGGTGCCGAGATCGCCTTCCGCCTCGAGGATCGGATGCGTGACGCCGCCCGGCAGCGTCTCCAGATATTGCGGGACCGGCCGCGCGAGCGGATCGTCCGGATCGACGAAATCCTCGATGCGCTGGCGCTGCACCGGCTCGCCGTTGATGTTGAGGATGCCGTTGCGCATCTGGACCCGGTCGCCGGGCAGGCCGATCACGCGCTTGATGAAATCGGTTTCCGGCTCGCCCGGCGGGCGGAACACCACGACGTCGCCGCGCTTGGGCGCGCCCTCCCAGATCCGGCCCTCCACCGGCACGATCCCGCCGGGGAAGGAGAACTTGCTGTAGCCATAGGCGGTCTTCGAGACGAACAGGTAATCGCCGACCAGCAGGGTCGGGATCATGGAGCCGGAAGGAATATTGAACGGCTCATAGGCGAAGGTGCGGATGACGATCGCGATGACGGCCGCCCACAACAGCGTCTTTACGATTTCCCAGAATTCGCCGAAAGCGCCGGAGGGTTTGCGTGCCATGAGGACTTCTTTGTTACACGGGACCGAGCGGCGCGAGCGCCGCCTTGCCCGACCGCGGGGGATCAAGCCAGTCGGAGCCGCCAAAGTCAAGAAACTCGCCGATCTGGCTCGATAGTCTTTTCATGCGGCTTTTCAGAGGCTTGGGTGAACTTAAGCGGGATTGGCTGAGATGATGACGATGGCCTGGGCCTGTGGAAAATCGTCGGTGATGGTGAGGTCGATCTGAACCTGCATGCCGGGCGGCGTGATCGCCTGCAGCCGTTTCAGCGCCCCGCCGGTCAGCTTCAGCGTCGGCTTGCCGGATGGCAGGTTGACCACCCCCATGTCGCGCCAGAACACTCCGGCATTGAGACCGGTTCCCAGCGCCTTGGCGCACGCCTCCTTGGCCGCGAACCGCTTGGCATAGGACGCCGCGCGCTGCGCCCGCCGGTCCGATTTGGCGCGCTCGACGTCGGTGAAGATGCGAT
>DASYRS010000229.1:0-13313 GCA_036004205.1 Dongiaceae bacterium | reverse complement strand
TCGTTCTGCTTCAGTACGGTGGCGCCGGAATTGAGGGATGTATTCGTGATCTGCCCGCCCTCGACGTCGTCGACCGCGAACTTGGATACGACGGCGCTCCAGGCCTCCGTCGTCACCGCGCTCTTGTCCGCGACCACGGATGCGGTCTCACCCAACGCATTGTCGACCTGGTTTGGCGCGATCAGGCATACCGCAATCGTGACCGCCAGGATCAGACCGATCGCGGTCGGCACGATTCTCGGCCCGCCTCCTTGAAACGAGGCGCTGGTTTCGGCGTCGGTCAATCGCTTCCGACGCGAACCGTTCAAGTGTAAGTCGCCCATGCCGCCTCACTTGCTCCTAAGAGCGTTGATCACTCCTTGGCTACGCTCCAGACCACAACTGCGATCTGCCCATTCACGAATTGGTCGCGCATTTACTCCGCCGCCCGGATGCGTTCTTGGGGCGCGGCAGTACTCACGTCCGCTGCCGCGTCGCTGACCTGCGCCGTGCGCGGCCGGGTGCGGGCAGCCGGAAACAGGATCGAGACCGTGGTGCCGATGTTCAGCTCGCTCTCGATGGTGAGCTGGGCGCCGTGCAGCCGCGCCATGGAATTCACCAGCGGCAAGCCCAGCCCGACGCCGTCGAAATTGCGGGAGAACGCGGTCTCGACCTGCTCGAACGGCTTCAGGATGCGCGGGATGTCTTCCTTGGCGATACCGATGCCCTGGTCCGCGACCGCGAAGATGACGCCGCTGTGCAGCTCCGGCCCCGCCGGCGTGACCCTGATCTCGATCACGCTGCCCCTGGAGCTGAACTTGATCGCATTGCCGACCAGGTTGATCAGCATCTGCTTCATCATGCGCCCGTCGGCATAGAGCAGGTCGGTTGCGGGCTCGACGCTGACGGCCAGTTTCACCTGCGCAATGTCCGCGCGGCCGGCGACCAGCGCGATCACCGACTGGCAGATCTGTTCCGGCTCGTGGATGCCTTCATGGAGCCGCGGCGAGCCGGACTCGATCGAGGAGATGTCGAGAATATCGTTGATAATGCCGAGCAGATGCTTGGCGCTGTCGTGGATGCTGTGGCTGTAGCCGCGATAGGTCTCGGTGCCGATCGGTCCCAGCAGTTCCGTCTTCATGATCTCGGAGAAACCGATGACGGCGTTGAGCGGAGTGCGCAGCTCATGGCTCATATTGGCCAGGAACTGGCTCTTGCTGTTGCTGGCCGCCTCGGCCTGGTCGCGCGCCGCGCGCAGCTCCACCTCGCGCATTTTCATCTCGCTCACGTCGTGCAGCAGCGCGACGAAGGCGGCGTTCGGCTGGTCGGGCAGGCGGCTCATGGCGACGTCGACGATCAGGGTCGAGCCGTCCGGCCGGGTCAGTTCGACCTGGCTCGGGCGGTCCGCATAGACCATGCGCGAGAGGCTGTGGATCGGCGGCTGATGGCTCGGCGTGGCGATCACGTCGAAGAAATGCTGGCCGACGATCTCGTCGGCGGGCTGGCCCAGCATGCGTTCCGCCGCCGGATTGGCCGACCGGACCTTGCCGGCTTCGTCGATGATCAGCAGCCCGTCATAGCTGCTCTCCACCACCTGCCTCATCAACGCGTCGGTGCGGCGCAGCAGGATGGCCTGGCCGATCAGCCTGAGGTCGAGATCGCGCAGCTTCGCGAACAGGGCGACCAGGAAGGCAGCCGCGACCGCCGCCAGCCACGGCGCGGTCTCCACCATCAGCGGCAGCCTGGCCTGCACCGCCAGCGGCAACCCGATGATCGCGACCAGCGCACCCACCCCGGCGGCGAGGCCGCGAGCCCAGCCGCGATTGCGGCAGATTGCCTCGAGCACGAAGAACAGCATGCAGGCCACGGCCAGGATCAGCCAGCGCGACACCTTGTGCAGGTCGCGCTGCTGCAGCAGCGATTCGGTGGCCAACGCCTGTACCATCACGCCGGACATGACGCTGCCGACCGGCGTCGCGACCGTGTCGCCGAGTTCTTGCGCCGTCGCGCCGATCAGGATGGTCTTGCCGGCGAAGATCTTGGGATCGACGGCGCCGCGCAGCACGTCGACATAGGAGACGGTCGTGATGCGATCGGCCCGGATGCTGAAATCGATGTAGTAGCGGCCGATCTCGGTCGGCTGCAGTCCTGCCGCCGCTGCCGCCATCGTCAGGACCGGCGCCCCGGACCACAGCTCCACCCGCGACAGCCGTCGCACGATTCCGTCGCTGTCCGGCCGGATATTGGCCGATGCCTTTTGCGTGTGCTGCGCGAATTGCGGCAGCGGCGCGGTGGTGGCCACATTGTTCGCGGCATCGCCCGCCTGCTCGAAGACCGGCAGGATGACGTTGCCGCCGGCGCGCGCCAGCGCCGCCTCCAGGGCGTCATCCTCCGCCTTCGTGGAAACGGCGCTGAAGTCGATATCCATGGCGATCTGGCGCGCCCCGGCGGCGCGCAGGTTGTCGATCACCGTGGCATGCCATGAACGCGGCCATGGCCATACCGGCTTTTCGTGCAGACTGTAAGCATCGATCGCCACCACGACGACGTTGCCCGACGGCTCGGATTTCAGAATCTGGAATCGCGCGCCGGTCAATTGCCGGTCGATGAAGAGCAGGGAGCCGGAGAGATAGAGCACCGCGATGCCCGTGCACACGGCAAACCCGACGAACCAACGCAAGACCTGCGGGCCGTATCGCTGAAGCGATCGCGCAGCGCGGATGATGGGCACTGGAATGATCCTACTGGTTGCCGCCGCCGCCGAGGGCACCGCCCAAGGCACCGCCAACGCCACCCACGGCCCCGCCAGCTGCGCCGCCGACGCCGCTCACCGCGCCGCCGACCGCACCGCCGACGCCGGAAATCGTATCGCCCACGGCGCCGCCGACCGCACCGCCGACCGCGCCGGTTGCGCCACCGATCGCACCGCCGACCGCGTCCGCCGCGCCGCCAACGGCGTCACCGACCGCGCCCGCTGCGCCGCCAACGGCACCGCCGATGCCCGACCCGCCGGACTTCGAGCCACCTGAGTCGGAACCGCCAGAGTTCGAACCGCCAGAGTTCGAACCGCCAGAACTCGAACCACCAGAGCTCGAACCGCCAGAGCTGCCGTCGCCGCCGCCGCCGCCGCCGCCGGTATTGGCGTTCGCGCTCTCGACATTGTTGTCCAAGTCGATGGTGCTGCCGGTACCGCTGGCCGGTGTCGGTGCGATCGTCGGCGCGCCCGTCGTAAAGCGTTTGACGGTCGCCGTGTTGCCGACGGTCACATCGATGCTGTCGCCGCTGGCCACCGTCGACACGGCGACCACGCCCTCGCTCACCGAGACGGCCGAGACCTCATTCAGCGTGCTCACGTTGAACTTGGTGCCTTTGACGGTCGCCACCAGATAGGGCGCGCCGATCGAGAAGGTCCGGCCCGGCGTGCGTTTGCCGACCTCGACGTGGATCATGCCCGTGACGACATCGACGTTCGCATCGGCGGTCGTCGAATCATCGTCGCCGATGGTGATGGTCGTGTTGGGGCTGATCTCCACCAGGTCGCGGCCGTTGACCAGGACCATGTGCTGTCCGCCGGTGGTTGAAATCCGCTGCCCGGTCGCGAGCGCGGCACCAACCTGCGGCACCTGCATCGCGGAGGCTTGGATGATGTCGCCATCCTCGTTCGACGAGATCGACTTGACGATCCAGGTCAGGATGCCGTCATCGGCATTTGCGCCGCTCAACGGGGCGCTGCTTGCCGTCACCGCCGCGCACAGCAGCACGGGGCCCAGCCAACGCGGCAGAAATCCATGGCAATTCGCGCGATATGCACCGTTTATTGGGTTCGGCATTGCCCGTCTCGCTGTGATTTCGCCAACAAAATCAAAGGGGATAGGCCGTTTGCGCAACCTCTCCCGCACAGCCCCACGGTGGCGCCAATTTCTTAATCGAATCTAACTTTTCGTGGTTAACTTCAGAGGCATCCGGCCCATGCGACACAGGCCAATGTATGAGATTGCTCTATCGAAAATTTCGCTTCAAAAACGATGCAGCAAATCAATCGAATTTTAGGAAAGTGTTATCTGCATTTGCTGTCGGCGCAGCGCGCGACCCGACCGCGTGCCGGTTGCCTTGCCGTCATGCCACACGGTTTTTCCGTTTACCCACACCGCGACGATGCCGGCTGATACCTGCTTCGGAT
The DNA here is from genome assembly GCA_036004205.1 of Dongiaceae bacterium. Taxonomy (GTDB): domain Bacteria; phylum Pseudomonadota; class Alphaproteobacteria; order Dongiales; family Dongiaceae; genus Dongia_A. The sequence goes on along the minus strand of DASYRS010000229.1, from coordinate 9,154 downwards.
CTTCGAACGTGGCGCGGTCCTTCACGGTCTTCGGATCGAACAGCACCAGATCGGCTGCGTAGTTCTGCTTCAGGCGGCCGCGCGCGGTGAGGCCGAAACGCTCCGCCGGCAGCGATGTCATGCGGCGGATCGCTTCCTCCATCGGGAACAGCCCCAGTTCGCGCGCATAGTGCCCCAGCACGCGCGGAAAGCTGCCCCACAGGCGCGGATGCGGATGCGCATCGTGCGGCAGTCCGTCCGATCCGATCATGGTGTGCGGATAGCTGAGGATGCGCCGCACGTCGGCTTCGTCCATCGCGAAATAGACCGCGCCCGCCGGCTGCAATTTCTTGGCGGCGTCGGTCAGTGAACAACCCCATTCCGCCGCGATCGCGTCGAGCATGCGGCCGGTCGCTTCGGGATGCGGCACCGACCACGTCACCATCACCTTCGGCGCCTCGCCGATCTCTTGCGATTTCAGCACGGTCGACGACGCCGAATAAGGATAGGCGTCGAGCGCCAGCGGCTGGCGCAGCCGCTGCGCGTCGAACTTCGCCAGCGTCTCGGCGGAGCGGCCGAAATTGGCTTTGCCATGAACCTTGAAGTGCGAAATCACGACCGGCACGTCCGCCGAACGGCCGATCGCAAAGGCCTCGTCCATCGCCTCGATCACATGGTCGCCTTCGCTGCGCATGTGCGTGGTGTGGATCGCCCCGGCCGGCTTCAACAGCGCCGCCAGCGCCTGCACTTCGGCGGTCGGCGCTTTTTCCGCCGGCTGGTAATCGAGGCCGGTGGAAAGGCCGATGGCTCCGGCATCCAACGCCTCCTGAAGCGTCGCGCGCATGGCGGCGATCTCGTCCGCCGTCGCCGGCCGGTCGAGCCGATCCATCGCGCCGACCCGCAAGGTCGAATGGCCGACCAGACAGGCGGCATTGACGGCGGGCGGCTGCCGGTCCAGCGCCGCCATGTAATCCGCGAAGCTGGGATATCTGAAATCCGCCTGAGCGCCGATCAGGTCGAGCGGCGGAGGCGGCGCCGCGCGCAGGGTCAGCGGCGCCAGCGACACGCCGCAATTGCCGACCACCACGCTGGTGACGCCCTGGCTGGTCTTGTTCCCCATGTCGCCGATCAGCAGCGCGCGGTCGTCATGGGTGTGGACGTCGATGAAGCCCGGCGCCAGCGCCAGGCCTTGGGCATCGATGGTCTCGTGCGCGTGCCAGTTCCGAAGATCGCCGATCACCGCGATCTTGTCTCCGGTCACCGCCAGATCGCCGACGGCCGGCGGCGTGCCCGCGCCGTCATAGAGCGAAGCGCGCTGGATCAGCAGATCGCAGGTATTGGCGTCGGTCACGTGGCTCTCATCCGTTCGGCATCAGGATCACGAAGATCTTCTTCACGTCGGTCGTGTTGCGCCAGCCGAGCGGGGCGCCCTTGGGCGCGAAGATGGTTTCGCCCGCCTGGAACGCCTGGCCGCTGGTCCCGCCGTCGTGCAACTCGACCTGGCCCTCCAGGAAATGCATCAGCTCATAGCGGCCGAACGGCGTCGCCTTGCGGTCGTACGGGGTCGCGGACCACAGGCCGATGGAAAGCTGGCCGCTGGCGTCGCTGTAGATAACACGCTCGGCGCAGCGCGGTTCGGGCCCGTTCAGCAGCGCTGGGTCCGGGCCGCCGCATGGCGACAAGGCGGCCTTGAGGTCCAGCTTGACGACATGCTCCGCCGCCGGCTTGGCCGGCACCGGCGCCGCCGGGTCCGCATAGATCACGAAGATCTTGCGGACATAGCCTTCCTGTTTCCATGCGCAGTTGAGCCCGCGCGGGATAAGGAAGCTTTCGCCGGCATCGACGCGCGTCACGCGGCCATTGGCCTCCGTCACCGTGACCGAGCCTTCCAGCAGCATCATGAACTCATCGACGGGATAGGCGTCCATCTTCCCTTCGAAGGCGGTGCAGTCCCACACGCCCGCGCTGAGCCCGACATCCGGCGCGTTGAAATAATAGCGCCCGCGCTGTTTCGGCGATCCGGAAGCAAGCTCCTCCGCCGGAATATCTCCCCAATCGTCCAGCCCATCGCCGCCCGCATGGGGAAACATCCGCATCAGCCGCGCCGCACTCATGACAGGATCTCCACCGTGACAGGAACGGTCACCCTAGCAAGGGCCCGCCGCGCAGACAATCGAACGAGAACGCGTGTCCCTATGTTCCCATGCGATAGATCGCGACCAGGAACTGGTCGACCGTGGTGCCGTCGGCCGCGAGCGGCAGGATCAAACGCTCGAGCTGCGAGGAGATCGCGCCTTCGCCGCAGCTATAGAAGGCGCTGTAGACCGGTGCCCGCGTCTCCGCGCATCGGCTGTGCGGTTCCAGGATTTCGGCGCGCTGTTCCATGGGAATGACGTCGTCGAGGAACAAGCCGGTATTATCGCGTCCCTCGTAATAGACGATGCGGGTGCCGACCAGGCGGACGCGATACCGCTTTGTATCGCCCTCGCACACCAGCTCGACGATCTGGATATGGCCCATCCAGGGCGTAAGGCTTTCGGGCGGAAAGGCCGCGCGCGTCGGCAGCCGGCCATCGCGACACAGCTCCTGCCAACGGTCCCGGATGGCCTCGAACTCCTGCCGGAGCGGCTGAGACACGCGCATTCCCCGATTTCTGCTTCCGCCGGTCTCCGTAGTCCCCACTCCGCGACTCGGCGGCAGATCGACACGGTGCAAAGCTAACGCCGTTCGCGCCCCAGCGCACCGTGAAAAAAAGGACGCGCGCCTTTCGGCGCACGTCCGGAAAAAGGACCGGCGCGGTCTCCCGGGACAGTTTGGGGAGAAGACCGCGCCGGACTTCGGCGGCCGCACTCAGCCGGGATGACTGAGGGGATGACGGCCGCCTATCGATCTCGAGCTTGTCGGGGGGCGCACTCGAGATCCTAGGGAACTCTTACGACTGGCTGATCTGCACCGCGACAAACCGGTCGTTGCCATCGCGTTCGATCAGCATCACCGCGACCGAGCGTTTGTCGGCGCGCACTTCGCTGAGCGCCTTGGCCACGTCGCCGGGATTCACGACCTTGCGGTCGTTGATGCGCTGGATCACGTCGCCGGGCCGCACGCCCTGATCGGCCAGCACGCTGTCCTGCTCCAGGTCGGCGATCACCACGCCTTGGGTGTCGTCGGCCAGGCCGAACTGCTGACGGGTCTCGTCGGTCACCGGAGCCAGGGTCGCGCCGAGCTGCTGCACCGTGTCGGAAGGCGAGGGTGCGCCGTTCGCGTCCTTGCCGTTGCTATCGGCGCTGGCGACCTCTTCCTTCATCTGCGCGATCTTCACGCTGACCGTCTGCTCCGACCCGCCGCGCCAGATCTTCACCGGCACGCTGGTTCCGCTCGAGGTCTCCGCCACCACGCGCGACAGATCCTTGGGCGAGGCGATGACGTGATCGCCGAAGCTGAGGACGACGTCGCCGGTCTTGATGCCTGCCTCCGCCGCCGGGCTGCCGTCCTGGACCGCGGCGACCAGCGCGCCCTTGTCCGAGTTGAGGCCCATGCCCTGCGTCAGGTCGGGCGTCAGCTCCTGGATCGAGACGCCGAGCCAGCCGCGGTCGATATGGCCCTGCTCCTTCAGCTCCGCGATGATCGGCTTGGCGAGGTTGGATGGAATGGCGAAGCCGATGCCGACCGAACCGCCGCTGGGCGAAACGATCGCCGTGTTGATGCCGATCACGCTGCCGTCGGTCGAGAAAGTCGGGCCGCCGGAATTGCCCTGATTGATCGCGGCGTCGATCTGCAGGAAGTCGTCATAGGGTCCTTCGTGGATGTCGCGGCCGCGGGCCGAGACGATGCCCGCCGTGACCGATCCACCGAGCCCGAACGGATCGCCGACGGCCATCACCCAGTCGCCGATCCGCATCTTGTCGGAATCGCCGAACGAGACATAGGGCAGGGGCTTCTTGGCTTCGACCTTCAGCAGCGCCAAATCGGTCTTGGCATCGGTGCCGATCACCTTGGCCGGATATTCGGTGCCGTCGGTCAGCGTCACCTCGATGTCCTTGGCGTCGTCGACCACGTGGTTGTTGGTGACGACATAGCCGTTGGCATCGATGATGAAGCCCGAGCCGAGCGAGGTCACCTTGCGCGGATGCTTCTGCTGCTCGCGCTGCTGTTCCTGGAACTGCTTGAAGAACTGCTCGAACGGCGAGCCCTCGGGGAAATTGAACGGCATCTCACCCAGACCCTGGCCGTCCTGGGCCATCACATGGGTGGAGGAGACGTTGACCACCGCCGGCGAGACCTTGGCGGCCAGGTCGGCGAAGCTCTCCGGCGGCGGGCCGGCATAGCTGGGCGCGGCGACCGCCAGGCCCAGGATGGTCGCGGCGGCAATGCCGCCCGCTGCACGGGCGCGACCGGACCCGATATGGGATGTGAGGGAATTCATCTTGCGACCTCCGATTGTCTGCTGCTGCGGCGCAGCTCACTTGGGGACAAATTGGGCGTCCCGGGTAACATGTCGGTGTCGGGCCAAGCTGGTTTTGGTAACGGATTGCGACCGGACCCAGCGCTGTTACAATCCGTTACGATGCGGCCATGGCCGCTGTTACCGGCGTCGGGTCAGGTGCGTTCATGGAACAAGACGAAAAAATGCTCCGGGCAGCCTGAATGGACCGCTCCGCTCATATCCTGGTGGTCGACGACGACAAGGAAATCCGCTCCCTGCTGTCGAAATTCCTCGCCAAGAACGGCCTTCGGGTCAGCGTGGCGGCCGACGGGCGCGAAATGCGCCGGGTGCTGGAAGAGGCCAAGATCGACCTGATCGTGCTCGACCTCATGCTCCCCGGAGAATCGGGCCTGACGTTATGCGGGCAATTGCGCGCCACCACCACCATTCCGATCCTGATGCTGACCGCAGTTGCCGAGGATACCGACCGCATCATTGGGCTGGAGATGGGCGCTGACGATTACCTGCCCAAGCCCTTCAACCCGCGCGAGCTGCTGGCGCGCATCCGCGCCATTCTGCGCCGCGCGGAGGAGCGCGCGCCAGCCGCGATCGCGGTGGAGGCCGATGCCGAGATCGCCTTCGCGTTCGATGGTTGGACGATCCAGCCGGGTCGGCGCCAGGTGCTCGACCCGAGCAACCGCCCGGTGGAATTGACCGGCGGCGAATTCGACCTCCTGCTCGCGCTGGTCGAGCGGCCGCAGCGCGTCCTCAGCCGCGATCGTCTGCTCGACCTCACCAAGGGCCGCGCTGCTTCCCTGTTCGACCGCTCCATCGACGTGCAGATCGGCCGCCTGCGCCGCAAGCTCGAGACGGCGGCGCCGGGCAGCGGGGCGCTGATCGCGACCGTGCGCGGCGGCGGTTATATGTTCACCGCCGCGGTCGCGCGCTCCGACGGGACCAAACCCGCGCTCGCCAAGCCCGCCGCGAAAGGCTGACGCGCATGCTGCGCCGCCTGGTGCCGCATTCCATGCTGAGCTGGTTTGCGCTGGTGCTGGTCGCGGGCATCTCGCTGTCGCTGATCTCCGTATCGACCTTCCACACCTTCAACCGCGACGAGGCGGTGGCGGCGCTCGAGGATCTGCGGGCCGCCGAGCGGATCGCCGCGGCCGCGCGCTTCCTCGATCATTCCGCGCCGCCGCTGCGCCCGGTGATCGCCGAATCCATCAGCGGCTCGTCCTTGTTCATCGCCGCGACACCCGCCAGCATGGTCGATGATGCGGAGCCGCCCGATGGGCGCACCGGCCGATTGCGCGACGTGATCGCGGCGCGGTTGCTCGACATGCGCTGGCGCGACCTGCGGGTCGATTACGGCATCGGCCCGGACGACGCTTCGCACCCGATGTGGTCGTGGCTGCCCAGCTTCTGGAGTGACGAGCGCAAGAAGAGCGACCAGATCCTGTCGCTGCAGGACCAGGGCCAGACCTTCACCGTCGCCCTGCAATTGATGGACGGCTCCTGGCTCAATTTCAGCTTCGCCTCGGTCAAGGGTCTGCCGTTCTCGTCCTGGTCTCAGCTGTTGGCGTTGGCCGCCGGCCTCGTCGCTGTGGTGGTGCTCGGCGTCGGGGCCGGGCGCCTCATCACCCGGCCGATCGAGAGCCTCACGACCGCGGCGGAGGAGCTGGGTCGCGGCGCCCGTCCGGGCGACGTGCCTGAGACCGGCCTCAACGAAGTGCGCCGCGCTGCCCGCGCCTTCAACCGCATGCAGCGCCGCATCCGCCGCATGATCGAGGACCGTACCCAGATGATCGCCGCCATCTCGCACGACCTCAGGACGCCGATCACGCGCCTGCGCCTGCGCGCCGAGTTCGTCGAGGATCCGGAAGAGCAGCAGAAGATGCTGGCCGACCTCGACCAGATGGAGGCGATCATCCGCTCCACGCTCGCCTTCGCGCGCGAGGACGCCGACGCCGAGCCGACCGCGCCGGTCGATCTGCGCGCCTTGCTGGAAGAGGTGGCGGAGCATCATGCGTCCGCGCGGCTTGCCGCCGGTGCGTCCTGCGTACTGCGCGCGCGCCCCGTCGCGCTGCGCCGCTGCTTCAACAATCTGGTGGAGAACGCGGTCCGCTACGGCAATGGCGCGGAGATCGCCATCCGCGACGAGCCCAGCGCCGTGGAGGTCGCAATCGACGATACCGGCCCCGGCATTCCCGAGAAGCGATTGAAGGACGTGTTCCGTCCCTTCGTCCGGCTGGAGGATTCGCGCAACCGCGATTCCGGCGGCGCCGGCCTCGGCCTCGCCATCGCGCGCAGCGTCGTGCTGGCGCATGGCGGATCGATCACGCTGACAAACCGCAAGGAAGGCGGCTTGCGCGCGACAGTCAGGTTGCCGAAGGGGGACTAGCGGCCTGCTGGAACGCCGCGCCGATCCGCGCGCGCCGGCCATAGGCCCAGCCCCACGCCAGCAGGCACACCGCCACCACCGCCAGCATCGGCAGCTGCAGCCCGTGACGTTCGGCGATGGTGCCGACCAAATAGGTGCCGATGCCGCCGGCGATACGCGAGAACAGGAACTCGGTGCCCATCACCCGGCCGCGCTGCTCGTCGGGCACCGACGTTTGCAGCAGCGCGATGGTGCCGGTGCTGCGGATCTGGCCCGCGATGCCCCACAGCATGGCGGCGCCGGCGGCGAGCCACAGATTGCCCGCCAGCACCAAGCCGCCCATCGCGCAGGCATAGACGGCGAAGGCGCGCAGCACCAGCACGGGCGAGACGCGCCCCGATCCGCCGTGGGCGAGCCACAGCGCGGCCAGCGTCGCCCCGCCGCCATAGACCGCGAGAATGGTGCTCATGCCTTCGACGCCGTGGCCCAGGTCCTTCGCGGAAAAGGCCGGCAGCATGTGATAGAGCGAGACCGACAGGACGTCGCCCAGCAGCATCAGGACCAGCAGCGTGCTGATGCCGTGATGCCCAAAGATGAAGCGCGCGCCGTCGACGAAATCGCCCAGCACGGAGCGGTCGCTCCGGGGCGGCTGCTTGTAGTCCTCTGGCGTGCGCAGGAAGGCGGCGGAGGCCAGGAACACCGCGTAGCCGACGACATTGGCCGCGAATGCCAAGGCGGCGCCGTAATGCAGGAGCAGCCAGCCGGCCAGCGCCGGTCCGGCGATGATGGCACCCTGGGTATAGGCGCTATTGACCGCGATCGCGGAGGCCAGCCGCTCGCGCGCGACGAAGCGCGGCAGCAGCCCATAGGCCGCCGGCACGCTGAAGGAATGGATGGCGCCGTGCAGGAAGACCAGGATGGCAAGCGGCCAGATGGTCAGCGCGCCGGCATAGGCGAGGATGGTGAGGGCCAGCGCCTGGAGCAGGGCGACGACATAGGCGATGATCTCGATCCGGAAACGGTCGTAGCGGTCGGCCAGCACGCTGCCCAGCGGCACCAGCAGCACGTTCGGCGCGATATCCAGCAGCGCGATGATCGCGAGCCAGGTCGTGGAGTGCGTCAGCTCCCACGCCGTCCAGGACACCGCCACCACCTGGACGAAAAAGCAGAACCAGGAGGTGATTGACCCGATGCTAAAAATGCGGAAGTTCCGGTCGGCCAGCGCCTCGCCGATGCCGCCGAGCCGCAGCCTCATGCGGAATCGCCGCGCGTCAGGCGCCGGCCGAGCTCCACCATCGCCAGCAGCGTGCAACCCAGCGCGAACGGCAGCAGGTGATAGATCGCGCGGAACGCCAGCAGGGCGGCGACCACATGGGCGATCTCCTCGTGCGGCGCGCGGATCAGCAGCAGGATGGTCGCCTCGAACACGCCGAGGCCGGCCGGAACGTGGCTCCACAATCCCAAGGTCACGGCGATCAGATAGCAGGCAAGGATCTGGACGTAGCCGACGCCGATGCTCTCCGGCAGCAACAAGTGCAAGGTCGCCGCGACGAACAGGATGTCGACGACCGAGCATACGATCTGAAGCGCGAGCGTGCGGGCCGGCGCGACCGCGAGGTTGTAGCGCAGCGCGAGCCGGTGGCGGCGCAGGAAGGTCGCGAGCGCAAATACGCCGAGCGCGCCGAGGATCAGCACGCAGGCCGCGAACCGCAGCCACCCGATCGACAGATGTGTCGCCTCGCTGGCAAGGCCGGGTCGCACCAGCGTGGCGAGCCCCGTCAGCAGCGAGTCCGCCAGGCCGAAGCTGACGCTGAACGAGGCCTGGACGCTCAGCACCGAGGTCAGGGCAAGTCCGCAGGCCAGGAAATAGCGCGCCCGGAGCGCGCCCCCCACCAGGATCGCGAAGCCGGTCACGTGCGCGATCGATTGCGCGATGAAGGAGCCGGCGGCGGCGCGCGGCAGACTGAGCGCGCGCGAGGCCCGCTTCAGCGCCAGGTAGTCCTGCAGGATGAAGGCGGCGAAACTACCGATGGTGGTGCCAAGCGCCGATACGATGGCGGACAGCGGCACTTCCGCCACCGCCGTGCGGATATCGTCCAGCGAAACGATCTGGGCGACGCGATAGAGGCTCCACGCCGCCAGCGCGCACAGCACGATCGCGGCCAGCGTCGGAACGACGCGCCGCGCGGTATCGACCAGGCGTTCGGAGGCGAGTAAAGACATGGGCCGCCATTTAGCGGAAGCCGGAAGCGCGCGGCAAGGGTTGTCTAGGGCACGCGACATTTCGGCCTCGCAAAGGAGTCCCCGTCCCCCTTGCGCAGGGCAATCGCATATGACAGCACACCAATCGGAAATGAGCCCCTCGCCCCTTG
>DASYRS010000228.1:0-8304 GCA_036004205.1 Dongiaceae bacterium | reverse complement strand
AATCCGCAGCACGGCGGACTACGAGACCGCGCTGGCTGAAATCGAGCGACTCTGGGGTGCCAAGGCCGGCACGCCAAGGGGCGACAGGCTCGATGTGCTGGCGACGCTGATCGATGCTTACGAAGCAACGCAATTTCCGTTCGACCGGCCCGATCCGATCGACGCCATCAAGTTTCGCATGGAGCAGATGGGATTGACGCGAAAGGACCTCGAGCCGTTGATCGGGTCTCGTGCTCGCGTGGCGGAGGTCCTCAATCGAAGGCGCAGCCTCTCGATCGACATGATTCGGCGCCTGAACGATCAGCTTGGCATTCCGGCAGAGATCTTGATTCAACCAACGCGTCGCAAGAGGGCGGCCTGAGACAGGCCGCCGGGTGTCAGAGCGGCTTCGGCGGGACCATTTCGATGGTGCGCTTGTTCGGCCCGTCCTCGAGTTCGACCCGCAGCTTCCAGCTCTGCCAGCTGGTGCGATAGAGCACGGGGTTTCCGATCTTGACCTTGGCGGTGCTTTCGACCACCGCGCTGGTGTAGTTGGACTGGCCGGAGGAGAAGATCGGGAAGCCGATCCCGACACCGGTCCCGACATGGCCGGAGGAGCCGCCGAACACCCCGACGCCGACGCTGGGCCGCGGTCCGCCGTCCGAATGATAGATCTGCTTGTCGCGCTGGATGTCGAACGCCGCGGTCTGCGCCCCGGTCGGATCCACCAGGAACATCCGCGCCACCGGCAACGGATCGCGCAGGGTCAGCTCGATCACCGTCGGATCGTCGGCCAGGAAATGCGCGTTGGTGCTGTAAGGCGTGTCGCCGCCGGAACTGCCCACGCCGCCATAGCCGCTGCCGCCACCCTGGTTGGACGAGCTGGAACAGGCGGCCAGCAGCAGCATCGTCAGGATGGGAAGGATGGCTCGTCGCATGCCCTTATTGTGCGCCTCCCGATGGAGCAAACAAGCCCAACCTTGCTCACGCTCCCGTGAGGGCTGTGATGCAGACCACATACTCCCACCGCCACCTCGGCCGGAGCGCCTCAGTTCGCCGGCTTGCCGAGCCCGTCGATCTCGCGCTGCAATTGCGTGCGTTCGGCGGAGCCTTCGGGCAGCAGGGCCAGCACCTTCTGCCACAGCGCCTTGGCCTCGTCCGCGCGGCCTTCGGCGCGCGCCACGACGCCGGCATAGAACAGCCCGAGCGGGTTCTCGGGATCGAGCGTGCGGATGCGCTTCACCGCGCCGGGAAACTCCGCCGGCAGGTTCGTGGCAAGGTCGTTGCGCCCTTCGATCAGCGCGCCGGCATAGTCCAGTTGCACATCGATGCGCGAGGGCGCGCGCTTGGCCGCCTCGCCCCAGGCCGCGCGCGCTTGCTCGCGCTTCTGGAGCACGCCATAGGCATTGGCCAGCTTGATCCAGCCTTCGACATTCTCCGGATCGTCCTTCATCTTGGCGGCGAGGCGCTCCACCATGCTTTCGATGAAGGCCTGGCGCTGCTCCGGCGCCATCTGCGCGGCCGCCGCCATATCCTCGGCGCTCGGCCCCGCATTGCCGCCACCGGCACCGCGTCCGGGCAGCGTGGCCGGATCCTTGCCTAATTGCCGCGCCGCCTTGTCGATATTCTCGGCCAGCAGCGAACGCAACGGCGCCGCGGCCGGCAGCTCGCGCTCCAGGTTCAGCCAGTCGGTCAGCGCGCCTTCGATATCCTGGTTCTGGGCCTTGGCGAGGGCGAGGAAGAAACGCGCGGTCGGATCCCGCGGAAAGGCGGCCAGCACGCGCTGCAACGCCAGCTGCGCATCCGTCGTCACGCGGCCCTGCTCCGCCACGATCGCCGCGTGGGCATACTGGCGCAGCACGTCCGGCTGGTTGCGCCCCAGCGCCATCGCCTTGGCGAAGGAATCGGCGGCGTCCTTGGCGCGGTCGACATCGGCATAGGCGCGCGCAAGATCGATCCAGCTTTGCGCATCGGAGGGCGAGGAGGCGACCTTCGCCTCCAGCGCCTGGATCTCGGGCGAGGTGCGCGCCCGCTCCGCCGCCAGCCGCTCCATCGCCGATTGCGACGGCAGATGGGGCGAGCCCAGCATCAGATAGAGACCGAAGCCCGCGAGCGGCAGGATCACCGCCATGGCGAGGGTCAGGCGGTGGCTGGGCGGACGCGCGGGCAGGAACTTCTTGCCCTCGTCCAGCGCCAGGATGCGCCGCTCGATCTCGATCTGCGCCGCCTTGGCCTGCTCGGCGGTGAGCAGGCCGCGCTGCTCGTCGCGGGAAAGCTCCGCCAGCTGGTCGCGATAGACTTCGAGCGCGAAGGCATCCTCGCTCTTGAACTTGCGGGTGTCGAACAACGGCGCCGCCAGCACCACGGCGGCGGCAAGCGTCAACACGCCGGCGATGATCCAGAACAGGATCATGTGCCGCCTTCCGTGCCGTCTTCGCGCAACAGGCGCTCGACCCGGCCTTGCTCGTCGGGATCGAGCGCGCGGGCGCGCGCCGGCTCCTGCGCGCGGCGGCGGAAGAACAGCACGACCACCAGGCCCGCCAGCACCAGCACCGCGAACGGCCCGATCCACAGCGCGTAGGTCGACGCCTTGAAGGGCGGATCGAACAGAACGAAATCGCCGTAGCGGGCGACCAGATAGTCACGGATGTCCTGATCGCTCTTGCCCGCTGCGATCTGCTCGCGGATCAGGACGCGCAGCTCGCGCGCGATATCGGCGTCGGAATCGGCGACCGACTGGCTCTGGCAGACGACGCAGCGGATCTCACGCGAAAGATCCCGCGCGCGCTGCTCCAGCTTCGGATCGGCGAGCTGCGCCTCCTCGGCCAGCGCCGGCGCCAATCCCAGCCACAGCACCGCCAATACCGCGAGCACGCGCCTCATTTCCTGGCCTCCGCGATCGCGGGCGCCAGTTCGCCTTTCAAAGTCTCGGGCGTCACCGGACCCGCCAGGCGATAACGCACGATCCCCGCGCCATCCACCAGGAAGGTCTCCGGCACGCCGGTGATGCCGAAATCGATGCCGGTGCGACCATTCTCATCCGCGCCGGTCGCCGCATAGGGATCGCCGAGCTCGGCCAGGAACGCGCGCGAGGCTTCCGTCTTGTCCTTCCAGGCGATGCCGATGACCGGCACGCCCAGCTCGGCGCCCACCTGCTTCAGGTACGGATGCTCCGCGCGGCACGGCACGCACCAGGAGGCGAAGAAATTGATCGCCACCAGCTTGCCTTTGAACGCGGCCAGCTGAAGGCGCGGCGCGCCATCCGCCAATCCCGGCAGATCGACGGCCGGCGCCGCCTTGCCGACCAGGGCCGAGGGCAGAGCGCTGGGGTCGCGGTTGGGATCGAGCCCGCGCCAGAACGCCGCCACCAGAAGCGCGACGATCAGGACCGGCAGCAGGAATACCAGGCGGCGCATGATGGATGGTCAAGCCTTCGCGACTTGCGTGGCCCCGGCGCGCACCGGCGCGCCCACGCGGTAGCGCCGGTCGGACAGACTGGTGAGGCCGCCCGCCACCATGATGAGGGCGCCGAACCAGATCCACGACACCAGCGGCTCATGATAGACGCGCACGATCCAGCCGCCTTTGCCGTCCGGTTCGCCGATCACGGCGTAGAGATCGGCGAGCGGCGTGGAGCGGATCGCCGCCTCGGTGGTCGGCATCGGTTGCACCAGATATTGCCGGCGCTCCGGATACAGATCGGCGATGAACTCGCCGTCCGCGCTGACGATGAAATGCGCCTGGTCGGCGAGGTAGTTGTCGCCGCGGATGCCGCCGACACTCTCCAGCTTGAAGTCGTAGCCCTGCAGGCTCAGCGACTGGCCGGGCTGCAGCACCTTGATCTCCTCGGTCTTCCACGCCGCCGCGCCGGTCATGCCGATGATGGCGACGGCAAGGCCGAAATGCGCGAGGCTCATGCCATAAGCGGCGCGCGGCATGTGGCGGGCGCGCGTCCAGATGCGGGCGGCGTTGCCTTCGAACAGATGGATGCGTTCCATGAACTCGATCGCCGTGCCGATCAGCAGCCACACCCCGGCGGCGAGGCCGAGCGGCGCGAGGATCGGCCCGTCGGTCTTCATCCAGATCGCGATCACCGCCGCGCCGAACGCCGCGATGCCGGCCGCGATCAGGCGCTGCAGCGCGCCGCGCACATCGCCGCGCTTCCAGCCCATGAACGGCCCGACCGCCATCAGCAGCAGCAGCGGCAAGGCGAGCGGCACGAAGGTCGCGCCATAGAACGGCATGCCGACCGAGACCGTGCCGCCGGTCGTCAGCTCCAGCAGCAGCGGATAGAGCGTGCCGAGCAGCACCGTCGCGCACATGGTCGCCAGCAGCAGGTTGTTCATCACCAGCGCGCCTTCGCGGCTCAAGGGCGCGAACAGGCCGCCGCCGCGCATGGTCGGCGCGCGCAGCGCGAACAGGGTCAAGGGCGCGCCGATCGCGATGGTGAGCAGCGCCAGGATGAAGACACCGCGGGTCGGATCGTCGGCGAAGGCGTGGACCGAGGTGATGATGCCCGAGCGCACCAGGAAGGTTCCGAGCAGCGAGAACCCGAAGGTCAGGATCGACAGCAGGATGGTCCAGGATTTGAGCGCGCCGCGCTTTTCCACCACCAGCGCCGAATGCAGCAGGGCCGTTCCGATCAGCCAGGGCATGAAGGAGGCGTTCTCCACCGGGTCCCAGAACCACCAGCCACCCCAGCCGAGTTCGTTATAGGCCCACCAGGAGCCGAGCACGATCCCGCCGGTGAGGCAGGTCCAGGAGAGCAGGCACCATGGCCGCACCCAGCGCGCCCACGCCGCGTCGACCTTGCCGTCGATCAGCGCCGCCACCGCAAACGAGAACACGATCGAGAACCCGACATAGCCGAGATAGAGCATTGGAGGGTGCATTGCCAAGCCAGGATCTTGAAGCAGTGGATTGAGCTCATCGCCCTCGAGCGGCGCGGGATTGAGGCGCGCGAACGGGTTCGAGGTGAACAGCATGAACAGGATGAACCCGATCGAGATCATGGCCTGGACGCTGAGCGTGCGCGCCTTCAGGCGTGGCGGCAGGTTCTCGCCGAACAAGGCGACCAATGCGCCGAAGATGGTAAGGATGAGCACCCACAGCAGCAGCGAGCCCTCGTGATTGCCCCAAGTGCCGCTGAGCTTGTAGATCAGCGGCTGCTGGCTGTGCGAATGCTGGGTCACGATCGCGACCGAGAAGTCCGAGGTCGCGAACGCCTGCATCAGCGCCAGGAACGCGAACGCCACGAACCCGAACTGCGCCAGCGCCGCCGGCTTCGCCAATTGCATCCACGGCCTGGTGCCCCGCGCCGCGCCCACCATCGGCAAGCTCGCCTGCGCCAGCGCCATCACCAGGGCCAGCACCAATGCGTAATGGCCAAGTTCGGGGATCATGATGCGATCCTTTCGATGGAAACCGTGGACTCTACCTTATTCGTCATAGTCGGACTTGGTCCGACCATCCACGAGTTTCTGTGGGCAAATGCGCTGCTTCCGGCGAACTCGTGGATGGTCGTGCCAAGCACGACCATGACGGAAGAGTAGAGTGGCTCGCATTCTGCCCCTCACTGCGTCACCGCCGGCTGTGCGCCGCCCTTGCCCTGCGTCTCCTGCCAGCGGCCGGACTCCTTCAGTGCCTTGGCGACTTCGGGCGGCATGTAGGTTTCGTCGTGCTTGGCCAGCACTTCGCTGGCCACGAACTGGCCGCTGCCGTCGAACGCGCCCTCGACCACCACGCCCTGGCCTTCGCGGAACAGATCGGGCAGCAGGCCGCGATAGGTCACCGTCACCGCCTTGCTGAGGTCGGTCACGGAAAAAGCCACCGTTTCGCCGTCCTTCTTCACGCTGCCGGCTTCCACCAGGCCGCCGAGCCGGATCTGCTGGCCCGCGCCCGGCTGCCTGTCCGCGATCTGGCTGGGGCTCAGGAAGAACACCAGCTCCTCGTTCAGCGCGCGCAGGATCAAGGTCGCGGCGATGCCGAGCACGGCCAGGGTTGCCAGCACGAGATAGAGGCGCAGGCGCTTGCGGCTCATGAATCGTCACTCATGGCAGGGTCGGCTTCGGCGATGCGCTGCAGGGCGCGTTCGGCCGCGCGCAACCGGCGCCAGCTCAGTACCGCGAACGCGATCAGCATCAGCGCCGCCACGCCGTAAGCCGGCCAGACGAAGGCGGCATCACCACCCATCTCGAAGAATCCGGTGCCGTATACGCTCATTATACCCGCTATCTTAGCGCGCCAATGCGGTGCTTCTGTGGCGTGCCTCCAGCAGCATCGCTTTCATGCGCGTCATCACCACCGCGAAGAAATAGAGCGTGAAAGCAAGGCCCATGATGAACAAGGGCCGCAGCATGGAGACGTCGATGCTGGGCCCCTCCATGCGCAGGATGCTCTCCGACTGATGCAAGGTGTTCCACCAATCGACCGAATACTTGATGATCGGCAGGTTGACCACGCCGACGATGGCGATGATCGCCGCCGAGCGCCGGCCGCGCTGCCGGTCGTCGAACGCGTGGGTCAGCGCGATGTGCCCGACATAGAGAAAGAACAGCACCAGGAACGAGGTGAGCCGCGCGTCCCATACCCAATAGGTGCCCCAGGTCGGCTTGCCCCACAGCGATCCCGTCACCAGCGCCACGAACGTAAAACCCGCGCCCACCGGCGCGATCGCTTCGGCGGCGACATCCGCCAGCGGGTGGCGCCAGATGAGGGCGCTGGCGCCGCTGAGGCCCAGCAGCCCATAGCCCATCATCGCCAGCCAGGCGGAGGGCACGTGGATATACATGATCCGCACCGTGTCGCCCTGCTGGTAGTCCGGCGGCGAGCCGACCAGCGCGAAATAGAGCCCGACCGCGAACAGGACCGCCGATCCGCCGGCCAGCCACGGCACCACCGCGCCCGCGAGGCGCAGGAACCGGCCGGGATTGGCAAAGCGATGAAGGTTAAATCCGGTCGCCATCTCCGGCTTTATACAATCCACCCCCCGCCGAAACCAGCCGCTCCGCCCCAGACCCCGGCCCAGCGGCAATCGGCCTCAAGCTTCGCCAAGCACCCCAAACAGGACCCCCTCCCCCAAGCTTGGGGGAGGGTTGGGGTGGGGGAAGCGAGCGAAGGCTCTCCGCGACCGAAACGCGGCTTTCCCCTCCCTGACCTCCCCCGTGCCGGGGAGGAGGTTCTTGACGAAGGACGCGCACCAAAAAAAAAAGGGCGCCGCCTTGCGGCGACGCCCTCGCTCTACCCCCAGAGAACTCTTTGGAGCCCGCAAGCTCCTGTTCGTTG
Source organism: Dongiaceae bacterium (assembly GCA_036004205.1). GTDB lineage: Bacteria > Pseudomonadota > Alphaproteobacteria > Dongiales > Dongiaceae > Dongia_A. The sequence continues at coordinate 1,041 of DASYRS010000228.1, read as the reverse complement.
CCGGGATTAACCCGGGATACGCGCCGGGCCGGTCCCCCCGGAACCGGCCCGGGGCGCGCCGTTAGGGCCCCTTGTTATAGGTACCGTGCGGCGCGACCAAAATTTCGACGCGGCGATTCTCCGTGTTGGCTTCGGAATCGGCGGCCCCTTCGGGCTCGCCCACCGCCACGACGGAAACAGAGCCTGCGATCGGTCCCCCCAGACCGCGCAGGGCCTGGGCCACCGCCTGCGCCCGGCGTAGTGCCAGCGCGCGATTGGCCTCAAGCGATCCTTGGGTATCGGCATAACCGGTGATGACCACCGTCGCGATCGGGTATTGGCTGATGAAGCCGGAGACTTCATCCAAGGCCGCCTGGTCGTCGTCGCCCAGGGCCGCCGATCCGGTGTCGAAATAGACCGATTTGGTCATCGCCCCGACGGTCTGGGGCACATGCAGGGATTCCAGATACGCGATGCGCGCGCGCAACGGATCGAGGATCCGATTCAGCGCGTCTTCGGCGCGACGGCGATGTTCCGCCGCCTCTTCCGCCAGCTGGATGCCACGTTCGCGCAGGGTGCGGTCGGCATTCATGTAGGGCGGAACCTCGGCGAGATCGTCGTGAATCTCCTCCGCCTCGCGCGCCTTGTCGCCGGCTTCGTTGAGATTGTAGAGGAACTCGCCGAAATCGCCTTCGCGGGTCTGTTCGACGTTGGCGGCGATGTTGTCTAGGTCGGGCTGACGGTCGGGGACGGCGCAGGCTGCGAGCGCGAGCAGAGACGCGCCGAGCAAAGCCAGCTTCACGCCGCGATTCATGCCGTACTCTTCCCCCTACACGCGATGTCTTTAGAGTCGAAGCCGGCACTCCTGGTGCGGCGCGGCCATAAGATAGGTTCAAATCGCGCGCGGAATCCATAGGGAATCATTGGATTTTCCGCCCACCTGTGACGAACAATCCATACTTGTTGCCGGCGCGCCACATATTGTGGCGGCTTCTGATGCCGTTCGATAAGTCTGACTTATCGCAGCGCCTGCCGGAGCGCGGCTCCTGTCGCCCAGGGTGT
>DASYRS010000227.1:0-2406 GCA_036004205.1 Dongiaceae bacterium | reverse complement strand
GCGCGACGCAGATCTGGCCGGCATTGCGGAACTTGGCCGTGCTCATCCGCGTGACCGCCTCATCGAGATCGGCATCGTCATAGACGACCACCGGCGCATGGCCGCCCAGTTCCATGGTCGCGCGCTTCATATGCTGGCCCGCCATCGCCGCGAGCTGCTTGCCGACCGCGGTCGAGCCGGTGAAGGAGATCTTGCGGATGGTCGGATGCGGGATGAGATAGCTCGAAATCTCCGCCGGCACGCCAAAGACGAGGTTGACCGCGCCCGCCGGCACGCCGGCATCGAGGAAGCAGCGCACCAGCTCGGCGGGCGCCGCCGGCGTCTCTTCCGGCGCCTTCAGGATGATGGAGCAGCCGGCCGCGAGCGCCGCGGAAATCTTGCGCACCGCCTGGTTGATCGGAAAGTTCCAGGGCGAAAAGGCGGCGACCGGTCCGACCGGCTCCTTCACCACCAATTGCTGCACGTTGGTCGCGCGCGCGGGGACGATGCGGCCATAGGCGCGCCGCCCCTCTTCCGCCATCCAGTCGATGATGTCGGAGCCGACTTCCGTCTCCAGGCGCGCCTGCGCCAGCGGCTTGCCCCGCTCCAGGGTCATGAGCTGCGCCACCCTTTCGGCCCGTTCGCGCAGCAGGTCGGCGGCGCGACGCATGATCTTGGATCGCTCGTAGGCCGAGACCTTGCGCCAGGCGGCAAAGCCCTTGGCGGCGGCATCCAAGGCGGCGTCGAGATCGGCGCGGCCGGCGTGCGCCACCGAGCCGATCACCTCCTCGGTCGCGGGATTGACCACCGGAATGGTGCGGCCGTCCGCCGCCTTGGTCCAGGTGCCGTTGATGCAAAGCGGAACGTCGGGATACATGCGCAAACTCCGGTAATCAGTCGTTGGGGAAATGGCAGGCGAGGCAGTGTCCGCCATTCATCGGATTCAGCAAGGGCTCGGTCGTGCCGCAAATCTCACCCGCTTTCCAGCAGCGGGTGCGGAAGCGGCAGCCGCTCGGCGGATCGGCCGGGTTCGGCACGTCGCCTTTGAGGATGATGCGCTTCCTGGCCCGGCGCGCCTTGGGCGACGAGACCGCCGACAGCAGCGCGCGGGTATAAGGATGCGTCGGATGCGCATAGAGCTCCTCACGCGGCGCCACCTCGACGATCTTGCCCAGATACATGACGGCGATGCGGTCGCACAGATGCCGAACCACCGAGAGGTCGTGCGAGATGAACAGGCACGCGAGATTGAACTTGGCCTGAAGCTCTTTCAGGAGATTGAGCACGCCGGCCTGGATGCTGACATCCAGGGCAGAGACCGGCTCGTCCAGCACCAGTAGCTCCGGCTCGACCGCCAGCGCGCGGGCGATGCCGATGCGTTGGCGCTGCCCGCCGGAGAGCTCGTGGGGATAGCGCCCGGCATAGCCCGCATCCAGCTTGACCAAACTCAGCAGTTCCGCGACGCGGTCCGCCTTGGCTTTCTCCGGCAGATCCAGCAGGCGCAGCGGTTCGGCGATGATGTCGCCGATCCTCATGCGCGGGTGCAGGGATGCATAGGGGTCCTGGAACACCATCTGGATATGGCGGCGCAGCGGCTGCATCTCGGTGCGGCTGAGCCTGGCGATGTCCTGGCCCTGGAACTTGATCTCGCCCGAGGTCGGCTCCAGCAGCCGCACGATGCAGCGGCCGAGGGTCGACTTGCCGCAGCCGGATTCGCCGACCAGGCCCAGCGTCTCGCCGCGCGCGATGTCCAGCGAGATGCCGGAGACCGCCTGCACATGGCCGATGGTGCGCTCCAGGATGATGCCGGAGCGGATCGGGAAGGTCTTCACCAGGTTGCGCACCTCGAGGATGGCGGCCGCGCTCATGCGTCCACCTCCACGCGGCGGGAGGCGACCGCCGTTTCGGCGAAGTGGCAGGCGGCCACGGCGCCGCTCGCCACCGCACGCAATTGCGGCTCGTCGCGGCGGCAGATGTCCTGCGCATGGAAACAGCGCGGATGGAAGCGGCAGGCCTGCGGCCGGGCCGAGAGCGACGGCAGGCTGCCCGGGATCGCGACCAGCTTGTCCACCGTCCGGTCGATCTGTGGCAGCGAGGCCAGCAATCCGTAAGTGTAGGGATGATGCGGCGAATCGAACACCGCATCGACCGGGCCGCGCTCACAGATCCGCCCTGCGTACATGATGGCGACTTCGTCGGCGATGTCGCCGACCACGCCGAGATCGTGGCTGATCAGCATCAGCCCCATGCGCCGCTCGGCCTGCAGGCGCTGCAGCAGCTCCATGATCTGCGCCTGCACCGTGACGTCGAGCGCGGTGGTCGGTTCGTCCGCGATCAGCAGCTCCGGATCGTTGGCCATCGCGATGGCGATCATCACCCGCTGGCGCATGCCGCCGGACAGTTCGTGCGGATATTGCAGCAGGCGGC
>DASYRS010000226.1:0-10401 GCA_036004205.1 Dongiaceae bacterium | reverse complement strand
GCCCATGCGCGTCTTGAAGGCCTCGATCTCGCCCAAGGGCGCCCGTGCCACCGCGACATAGGACACGTCGTGGTTCAGCAGATGCACCAAAGCGGCTTCCGCATGGTCGGACTCGAACGAGCAGCCGACGCAGCCTTCCTTCTGCCCCGGCGCCAGCATGAAATGCTTGACGATCAGCTGGCTGCGGCCGTCGAACAGCTCCGCCAGCGTCGCCTTTCCGGTCGGCGTGTCGAAGGTATAGGTCTTCTCGACCTTGACCCACGGCAGCTCGCGGCGCTCGGCGCTCAGGCGGTCGCGCAGCCTGGTCATCTCCTTTTCCTTGGCGAGCAGCGCGGTGCGGGCCTGGACCCATTGGTCGCGCGATACGATCCGATGTTGCATGATCAATCTCCTTGCGTGATCCGGTTGGTTCAGAGCGTCGCCAGGTATTCGCCCAGCATGTCGAGCGTGCTGCTCCAGCCTTGGCCATGCATATCGCGCGACGTGACGGATTCGAACAGCGTCTGCTTCAGGGTCAGCTTGGTCTTCTCGCCCTGCTCGGCGAAGGTTAGCGTCATGGTGGTCTCGTGCTTGGGTTTGCCGTCGGGATGTTCCCAGGCGAAGCTGAGGACCAGACGCTCCGGCGGCGAGACCTCGCGATAGATTCCGCTCGCCCAATGCTCGGTGTTCTCGGGCGAGCGCATGCCGAACCGGTAGGAGCCGCCGACGCGGACGTCCGTCTTGTAGGAGATCAAGGTGAAGCCGCGCGGGCCCCACCAGCGCGCCAGATGTTCCGGCTGGGTCCAGGCTTTGAACACCAGTTCGCGCGGCGCATCGAACACACGCGAGAGGACGAGGGTGCGCTCTTCGATCTCTTGATTGCTGAGGGCGTTGTTCGCTGCGGGCATGATCTTTTCTCCAGGTCAGGCGGCGGGTGCGTTCTCGCGGAACGCCTGCAATTGGGCTTCCAGGGCACGGCCGAACGCGGGGCGTGCCTCGCAGCGCCGCCGATAAGCATCCAGGATCGGGAAGCGTGACAGGATTCCACTGTCGATCAGCTCCCGCAACACGGTCGTCATGATCAGGTCGCCGGCGGTGAAGCTGCCTTCGAGATATGGCCTGTCGTCGAGCCAGGCGCTGAGCGATCCCAAGCGCCTGTTCAGCATTTCCTCGACCTGGGGGCGGCGCTGCTTGGTCCAGGCTTCGCCGGCGTGGAAAGCGTCGATGCTCACCAGGTTCTGCACATGGGGCTCGACCGAATTCAGCGCCGCGATGACCCATGTCATCACCCGCGCCCAGCCGGCTTCGTCCCGCGGCGCCAGCGCTTCGGACTTGGCCGCGATGTGGAGCACGATTGCGCCGGATTCGAACATCTCGACCGCGTCGTCCTTGTAGGCGGGCACCTGGCCAAAAGGCTGCCAGTGCCGATAGTTCTCAGAGGCCTGGATCTGCCGGTCGATCAGCGCGGCCTCGTAGGAAAGCCCGGCCTCCTCCAGCGCCCAGCGGACACGGAGATCACGGACATAGCCCTGGGCGAACGGAGGGACCCAACGGAAGGCGCTGACCTGAATGCTATTTCTTGCGGCCATTTTTCTTTCCCTTGCCTTGCAGCTCTTTCAGATACTCGTCCAGGCGATCGAAGCTCTGCTCCCAGAAGCGCCGGTACTGCTCGACCCAATCGGCGATGTCCTTCAAGGGACCCGCCTGCAGGGTGCACGGTCGCCATTGTGCCTCGCGCCCGCGGGCGATGAGGCCGGCGCGCTCCAGCACCTTGAGGTGCTTGGAGACCGCGGGCAGGCTGATCTCGAAGGGCTCCGCAAGCTCATTGACCGAGGCCTCGCCGGTGACCAGACGCGCCAGGATCGCCCGCCGGGTCGGGTCGGATAGGGCGGCGAAGGTGGCGCTCAGGCGGTCCTGCTTCATTCAAGATAAACCAAGCAGTTAAATAACTATCTGGTTAAATAGAGCGGGCGAGCCGATTTGTCAAGGTCCCCGGGAATGGGCGCGTCCTGGCGCCGAATTAGGTCAGGAAATTGGCGGTGTCGGTCGCCACCAGGCTGACGTTGAGCAGGGTTGCGACCGTGGTGGCGGAGCTGCCGCCAGCGCCGTCGGCATCGATCGAGATCCGGGTGTCGGAGCCGCTTGGGACGAAGCTGAGAATGCCGTCCGCGAACGGGGTAGAGCCGAGATAGCCGGCATCCTCCAGGATGTCGCGGAGGTCGAGCACGTCGCCGGCCGCGCCCCTGGCAAAGTCGGTGATGGTGTCGCCGGCATCGGTCAGCAGATTGAAATCGAATGTATCGCGTCCCGTGCCGCCGGTGAGACGGTCGGCGCCGGCCCCGCCGGCAATGGTGTCGTTGCCGCCGCCACCGCTGATGATGTTGTCGGCATCGTTTCCGTTAATGTGGTTGGCAAGGCCATTGCCGGTGCCGTTGATCTTGGCGGCGCCGGCGAGCACCAGGTCCTCGATATTGACGCGCGTGGCGAGCGAGAAGGTGACGGCGCTCCTGACCGTATCGCTGCCGCCGCCCGCGGATTCATTGACTACGTCGCCCGCGATGTTGACCACATAAATGTCATCGCCCTTGCCGCCGGTCATGGTGTCGCTGCCGGCGCCGCCATCGAGGACATTGGCGCCGCCATTGCCGATCAGCACGTTGTTGAGACTGTTGCCGGTGGCGTCGATGTTGTCCGATCCCTGCAGCGTCAATTTCTCGAGATTGGCGCCGAGCGTGAAGGATACGAAGCTCTTCACCAGGTCCGTGCCGCCCGCGCTGCCGGCAATGTTTTCGATGACCTGATCGCCGAGATTGTCGACTTTATAGCTATCCGACCCCTTGCCACCCTCCAGGATGTCGGCGTCGCCGGCGCCGTCCAGGGTGTTGGCGCCACCGTTGCCGATCAGGTGATTGGCGGCGAGATTGCCGGTGGCGTTGATTGCGGCGGTGCCGAGCAGCGTCGCGTTCTCGATGAGCCCGGCGGCGAGAGTGGCCAAGTTGATACTGATGCTTGAGCGGACGAGGTCCGCGCTATCGGACTTGCCTTCCTCGTCGATCGTGTCGCCGGCCGCGTTCACGACATAGATGTCATTGCCGACGCCGCCCTTCATGATGTCGCTGCCGGTGCCGCCGTCCAGCAAGTCGTCTCCGATGCCGCCCGCGAGGATATCGTTGCCGGCATTGCCGAAGATCGTGTCGTTGCCGTCCGTGCCATTGAGATTGTCCGCACCGCCGCCGCCGGAAATGCGGTTGTCGGCCGCGGTGCCCGCAAAGGTCCAGGCGGCGGCTCCGGTGTAGGTGTAGTTCTCGATCCCCGCGATCGGGGCAAAACGTACGCTTGCGCTTTTGACCTCGTCGCCGGTGTCGGTGCCCAGTTCCTCGACCAGGTCGCCGGCATTGTCGAGAATATAGAGATCGTTCCCGGCGCCGCCGCGCAGGGTGTCCGCGCCGGCGCGGCCATCCAGGATGTTGGCGAGGGCGTTACCGGTGATGAGATTGCCGAGCGTATTGCCGGTGCCGTTGGCGGCGGAGCCGGTCAGGGTCAGCTTCTCGATGTTGGCGAGGGCTGCGAGGGTAAGGGTGATGCTGCTTTCGACCGTGTCGATGCCGCCGCCCGCCGCAATGGTCTCCTTGACGGCGTCGCCCACGGTGTCAACGACATAGGTGTCATCGCCCTTGCCGCCGGTCATGGCATCCTTGCCGGCGGCGCCGTCGAGGCGGTTATCGCCGTCATTGCCGAGGATGACGTTGTTGAGGCCGTTGCCTTTGCCGTCGATGTCGCCTTTGCCCGTCAAAGTCAGTTTGTCGAGATTGGCGCCGAGGGTGAAGGAGACGGAGGATCTGACGAGATCGATGCCGCCCGCGGCCGCCGCATTGGTTTCGATCGCTTTGTCGCCGAGATGGTCGATCACGTAGGTGTCGGCGCCGTCACCACCGGTCATGATGTCCGCGCCGCCGCGCCCGTCGAGGAGATTGGCGGCCTTGTTGCCGGTGAGCGAATTGCCGGCGGCATTGCCCATCGCGTTGATGGCACCGGTGCCGAGCAGCGTTGCGTGTTCGAGCGCGCCTGCCCCGACAATGTTGAGATCGACCGAGATCGTGCTCCGTACCGCATCGGCGGAATCCAGATTGCCGCCCTCGTCGATCGTGTCGCCGGCGGTAGCGATCACATAGGTATCGTTGCCCGCGCCGCCTTTGAGAACGTCATTGCCGGTCCCGCCATCGAGCTGATCGTCGCCGCCAAGGCCCTGGATGACATCGTTGCCGGCGCCGCCGGTGAGCAGGTTGCGTCCGGCATTGCCAGTGATCCCGTTACCCAAGGCGTTGCCGATGCCGTCGATGTTGCCGGAACCGAGAAGCGTCAGGTTCTCGACCGCACCAAGCACGCGGGACGCGTTGGCCAGGCTGAAGCTGATCGACGACTGGACGGTGTCGCTGCCGGTCGAGCCAGCAACGCTTTCGTTGACGATGTCGCCGGCATTGTCGATGACGTAGGTGTCGTTGTCCGCGCCTCCGCGCAAGTCGTCGGCGCCGACGCCGCCGGTCAGGATGTCGTTGCCCAGGCCGCCGAGGAGGGTGTCGTCGCCTTGACCGCCGAAGAGGCTGTCATTGCCCGCACCGCCGTCGATCGCGTCGGCGCTATCGCCTGCCGCGATGCCCGGGTCGAGGCGGTAAATCGCGCCGCCAAAGGTCACCACGTAGAGATTGCCGGCGTTATCCGTGCCGAAAGACGAGATCAGGCTGAGATCGGCGCCAACCAACTGGGCGGTGCGGTCGATGGCATCCTCCGCGACGCCATTCACCATGCGCAGCGTCATGAGCCGCCCGCTGATGAAATCACCGAAGAAGTAAGCTCCTTGCAGACCGGGAGCGGGCCCGCGGTACACATAGCCGCCCGTGATGCTATGCCCGACGTCGCGCGGGTAGTCGAAGACCGGCCCGGTGAAGGAGATGGGCGGCACGGGCGGCGCGCTCGGGCCTTGCAGCGTGCCCTCGCGAAAGTCCCAGCCGTAGTTTACGCCACCCGGCCCGCCGCTCGGCTCGAAGTCGACCTCCTCGCGCGCGCTCTGGCCGACGTCGCCGATGTAGAGATCGCCGGTCAGCGGATCGAAGCTGATGCGCCAGGGATTGCGCAGGCCATAGTCCCAGATTTCATCGGCGCCCGGCGTGACGCCCGCGAACGGATTGTCGTCGGGGATCGCATAGTTGCGCGACGGATCACCCGGAAAGTCATCGCCATTCACGTCGATCCTGAGGATCTTGCCCAACAGGACATTGATATTCTGGGCATTGCCGTCGGGATCGTTGGCGCTCCCCCCATCGCCGACAGCGATGTAGAGATTGCCATCCGGACCGAAGGTGAGCGATCCGCCATTGTGATTGGCGAACGCCGAATGCGGAATGGTGATGATTGTTTGGACGGGCGCCACGTCTGCGATGGCCGAATCGCCGGCCGACCGCGCATATTCCCGCACTTCGATATCGCCGGTCGGATTGGTCAGGTAGACAAAGAAGCGGCCATTGGCTGCATAGTCGGGATGAAAGGCGAGGCCAAGGACGCCGCGCTCGCTCTGGGTTGAGAATTGCGAGTCGGGAATATCGAGGAAAGTCGACTGGGCCCCCGTATTCGTGTTGATCCGGGCTATGTCGCCGGTATCTTTCCTCAGGGCATAGACGAAGCCGTCGTCGCCGGGTGCGCCGGTCACGAACAGCGCACCCGCCCCGACATTGGCCAGCAGCGTTGCGTTGATGTTGCCCGAGTTCGGATCCAGATCGGCGACAGAGTGGCCGTAGATGACGTCGTTACCGTCGCCGCCCCGCAGCGTGTCGGCACCGTCGCCGCCCGAGATCGTGTCGTCGCCGCCGAGAGCGTCGATCTGGTCGCCGCCCCCCAAGCCTTCGATCGTATCGGGAGCCTTCGTGCCGTTCAGGATTTCGCTGGCGTGGGTGCCGGTGATGATGGTCATTGCTGGGCCTTTTTCGGTGCCAGTCGGCCCGGGAAACATAGCGGGCGCCATGGCACATGGTGACTATCCAAGGACGCGAATATTCAGTGGTACGCGGGCGCAGCGGCGGCGATGCTGTGATCGCGCTGGTTAACGGGCAGTTAAGATTAGGTTCAAGCAAGCTCTGGCTGGCTGTCCACCCCCCGCCATCCGCCGTCATTCAAACGTGGCGCGGGGTCGAAGAGTTGCGTCGAGGCGCGACGCCTGCCGATTCGCGGCGCGATCCTGCGCCCCGCCGACCTTCCTCTTGCCATAGAAGCAATGAGTTAGAAGGCGATATTACAGCTTGCGCGCGATGAATTCGCGGCAGCCTCGGGTGGTGGCGTGGAGGTGGACGTGGGGCTCGGTCGCCGAGAAGGTCTCGACCGCGAGACCGGCCGCGGCGATGCGCGCCGCGGCATCGGCGCCGTAGACGCGGACGTGGTCCCACTGGCCGAAATGCAGGTCGCGATCGGCGCGCGACGTGACGGTGGGATTCTCATACGTGTGCTCGAACCCCAGGGCCAGAGGGACCGAGAGGATCGCGAGGCCGCCGGGCGCCAGGATACGGCGGATCTCGGCCAGCGCCTTCCGATCGTCGACATGCTCCAGGACGTGATTGGCGACCACCACGTCCCAGGATTCATCCGGCATGTCGATCGCCTCGATGTTCAGCACCCGGTCCGCATGGCCGGCGATATCCGCTGACAGATAGGAGGAGGCGAGGGCGCTATAGATCTCGCGCATCACCGGCTCGGGCGCGAAGTGCAGAATGCGCTTGTCTCGCAGCTGGCCTTCGTTCGGCTTGACCCAGAGATATTGATGACGATGCCGCTCCAGGGACCTGCAGGACGGGCATTGGGCATCGAAGCGCGGCGGCAAGCCGCTGGCCCTGAACAAACCGGAATAGCCGCAGATGTTGCAGTCCCGCGGATAGACGCCGTCCAGCCTTTTCAGGACCTGGCGCGCGTAGTGGATGCGGCGGCGGGCCGCGTTCAACCGCCCCAACAATCCCGGCAACTTGTCCTCCCCGGCAAGTTGAATGAGATTCAACATGCCATCGCAAGGATTGTTGCGCGTGCTTCGTGACATTCCGAGGGCCGCACAGGGTCATAACCCTGACAGGGGGCTTGCTCCGACGCGCATTTCCGCGCGCGAACCGGAAACGAACAAAGGGTCAGGTGTTGCCAGCTAGCCCTTTGTGAAATCTGGCTCCCCGGGCCGGGCGAAGACCAGAACTACAGCTTCTCTATAGCCCTACGCCAAGACAGCTGGCGGGACCCGAAGGGAGCCAAACCTGCCAAAGCGCCGGCCATGTCGCTACGAACTGAACCCCTCCTGAAGGACAATGCTATTGAACTTGCGTGCAAATTGGGAACCGCGCGAAGACGAGATTTCGCCGAGATCGGAATCTCAAGGCATTACCTTTGCAAGCCATGTTCAGAGGGGGTGCTCAGGCGGGCAGGGTATGCGCGCTACACAGCGCCGAAGGAGCTAGTCCGTCCGCCGGCGGATTGAAGCCGGGCCGGAAGCTGAGGATCGGCTGGATGTTGAGCTGGCGCTGACTTAGTTAGGGCCTTCGGCAGTCGGCGCGCCAGCTAGCACGATCTCTTGGCAGCCTCGTGCCAGGAGCAGGCAATTGGTGCCGGCTGCTGCTTCAATGACTTTTCGTCGAAACAGCGATGCCGGTGCCAACCAGGGCAAGCCCCATGATCAGTGTATGGTCCACGACCTCGCCGAGAGCCAAAGCCGAGGCGAGAATGCCCAGGCATGGCGTCGCCAGCAACGACATGGAGACGGTGCGCGCCGGGAAGTACTGCCCGACCGCGACGACCGCCCAATAGGCGAATGCCGTGGCGACTGGTCCGACGTAGAGCAGCGACGCGATGCTGGTTCCGTCGAGGCGAGGAATCGGCCCCTCGGTCGTGAGCGCCGCCAGGCACAGCAGCGCCGACGCGATCACCATCTGCCAGGGGGCGAGCGCCAGCGCAGACACCGCCATCCTATGTGAGCGAACGAAAACGATCGACACCGCCCAAGCCGCGGAAGCGCCGACCAGCATGCAATAGGCCCCGATCTGGTCGCCCCCATCGGCGCGAAGCGACGGCAATGCGATCACGAGTACTCCCACCAGCCCCATCGCCACCCCAAGCAGCGCGAGGCGCGAGACGCGCTCTTGAAGCCGCCACGCCGCCAATGGAACGACCCATAGCGGCGTCGAAAATGCGAGCACCGAGGCGCGCCCCGGCGGCAGGATCGTCAAGGCCATGCCGGTCAGCGCGGAATAGGCCGCCATCTGGAGCACGCCAGACACGGCCACCAGCGGCCAGTCCGATCGCGGCGGGAATAGCAGCGCCTTGCGAGCAGCCAGATAGGCGAACAGACAGACGGTAGCCACCGCATAACGCAGGCAGCCGTACCAAACCGGCGGCAGGTTGGCGACACCGACCTTGATGACGGGCCAGCTGATGGCCCAGGCCAAGACGATCAATACCAACAGGAGTGTCGGGCCAATGAGAGTAGCGCGTATCGCCTTCACCGGTGCGCCTTGACGTAGCGCACAAAGCCGGCGACATCGTCGGCGACCAATCTTCCGATCGCCAAGGACGAGTATACGGCGGTCAAGATCTTTCCGCCGGGATCGAGCACAAAGCCGGTGGATTGCAGATGGCGCGGATGCTCGTTGATGTAGGCGCCGGTTGCTGCGGCGATCCGATCGACATCGGCGCCGAATCCGATCGGGAAGGAGATGTTGTGTTTCGCCGCCAATGCCGAAGCCACACCTTCATCGTCTGCCGACAGCGCCACAACCTTGATTCCGAGCTCTGTCAGCGCCGCCGCCGACCGTTCGAACGCCGAGAGTTGCGCCACGCAATAGGGGCACCAGGACCCGCGATAAAACAGGACGACCCCAAACGAGCCCGCAAGATCGCCGGGCAGGGAAATCCGTCGGTTGCCAAGAGCACTGATCGTGAGGCTGGGAAAGGCCTCACCGTTGCGCAGGATCGGAAATGTGCGCTGGCGGACATTATTCATCGTGATCTCCGGGTTTCGTGTGCGGAAAATTCCGTGGGAGCGTGGCGGATGGCCTGCGCGGGACCGCCTAGTGACGAGTGTAGAGGCGAACGACGCCGGTGAGGTTGTCGGCGCCATAATCGAGTTGGACTGCCCTGGCGAAAACGTCGCGTCCCGCCGCCGTAACCGGCAGGTTCGCGGGATTGCCGCCGAGTGCGAGCACATAGTCGAGATCCTTACGGGCAAGCTCAGCGGGAAACAGCGGCGCGAAGGACTCGCTTAGCATCGCTTCCAGGGCCGCTTTGGCGGCAATGCTGCAAGCCGGCAGCGAGCCGATGATCCGGATTGCAGCCGGCAGATCGATCGCGGCCCGATGGAGCAAGCCGAACAGCTCCGCGGCGCCTGCGACCTGGATCCCGAAGAGAGCATTGATCGCCAGCTTCAGGATGGTGCCCGAGCCAGCGGGACCGATATGATGCAGCGCATCACCCGCCGCGGCCAGGATGGGACGTGCTCGCACCAAGGTCGCCTCATCACCGCCGATCAGGTAGACGAGGCGCGCGGCTTCCGCCTGGGGCCGCGATCCGACGACCGGCGCATCAAGGAAGCCGACGCCGGCCGAAGCACTGTGTTCAGCGAGGTGGCGGACATGACCGGGGCTAAGTGTCGAGCATTCGATGGCGACGCCGCCGCGCGGCATCGCCGCGAGCGCGCCCGCCGCCGAATCGAGCCACACCGAACTCGAGGCTTCGTCATCCCGCACCATCGCGATGACGAACTCGGCCTCCCCGACGGCGGCGCGCGGATTTTGGGCGACCCTAGCGCCGAATTCGCGCAGCAGCATCGCCTTGTCGGCTGTCCGGTTCCAAACCGTGACGCCATGCCCAGCCCTGACAAGATTCGCCGCTATCCTGGCGCCCATCGCGCCGGTTCCCAATACCGCTATGTCGGCCATCGGTTGCTCCTGCATGTGCAGACGTCGGAAAAGTTAGCGACGGCAATCCACGCAAAAACAGCGTGATCTCAGCGGAATACTCGTGCGATACTTGCATGAATGGATACGGCCAACCTCCGCATCTTCATCGCGGTCGCGCAGCGGAACAGCTTTGCCGCCGTGGCCCGCGAGCAGAATGTCGACCCGTCATCGATCTCACGCGCCATCGCGGCGATCGAGGCGGAGCTCGGCGTTCGGCTGTTTCAGCGCACCACCCGCCGGATGGTCCTGACCGAGGCCGGCTCGCTGTTCTTCGCGCGCGTGTCGCCACTGATCGAGGAATTGGACCGCACCCAAGACGAGGTCGTGGCGGCGCGGGTGGAGCCGAGCGGGCCGCTGCGCCTGACCGCTTCGGTGGCATTCGGGGAGGTGTGCTTGACACAGCTCCTGCCGGGTCTGCGCGCCGCCTTCCCGCGCCTGCAATTCGAGC
>DASYRS010000225.1:0-5010 GCA_036004205.1 Dongiaceae bacterium | reverse complement strand
GTCGATGATCAGCGGCTTCTGCGCCCGGACCGCGCCCAGATCGGTCCAGGGATGGATGAGATGCCGGCGGTCCAGATCCTCCAGACGCTCGATCCGCATGTCGTCGTCGAGATTGGTGAGCATGGTGTTCCTTGGTGAGTTGCTAGGTGCCCTTCCGCCCTTTCTTATACGTCATGGTCGCGCCTGGCACGACCGTCCACGAGTTTGTCAGCCGCCACTGGGTGCTCGTGGATGGTCGGACCCAGGCTTGAACCGGTGGGTCCGACCATGACCAAGAAAAATAAGGCGAGCGGCTTCTACTGTCCCGTCTTCGCCCGCGTGAATTCGCGGGTCAGCACGCGTGTTCCCGCGCCGGTCCGCACGCCAATCGTGAAGATATTCGTCAGCCGCGATTGATCCGGATACATCGCCGGATTGCCGCTGATCGCGGGATCGACCAGAGGCGTCGCCTTCTCGTTGGCGTTGGCATAGCCGATATCGTTGGTGACCTTGGCGATCACTTCGGGCCGCATCATGTAATCGATGAATTCCAGCGCCTCGTCGACGTTCTTGGCATCTTTCAGGATCGCCATGCCGTCATAGTCCATGTTGACGCCTTCCTTGCCCGACACGAACTTCAGATCGACGTCGGACTTGTTTTCCTCCGCGCGCGACTTGGCCTGCGAGTAGTCGCCCGACCAGGTCATGGCCAGGCATCGGCTGCCGTCGGCCAGCCCATTGATGGTGCCGCTGGAATCGAACGCCGCCACGTGCGGCTGCGCCTTGGCCACCAGGTCGCCGGCCTGCTTCAGTTCCGCCTCGTCATTGGTGCCGGGATGGAGGTGCAAATAGTTCAGCGCCAGATCCATCACGTCCTCGGGCGAATCGAGGATGCTGACGCCGCAAGGCGTGAATTTCGACAGCACCTCGGGCTTGAAGAACATGTCCCAGGAATCGACCGGCGCCTTGGGATCGATCGCCAGCACCTTCTTGGCGTCGTAGACATAGCCGTTGGTCCAGAACATGTAGGGCACGACATACTTGTTGCCCGGATCGGACACCGACAGCGCATCCCAGAAACGCTGCCCGATATTGCCGAGATTCTTCAGCTTCGACTTGTCGAGCGGCAGATAGAGGCCCTGCAACACGTGCTGGCTGATGTAATAGCGGCCGGGAAAGATGATGTCGTAGCCGGAGGAGCCGGCCTGCACGCGCGCATCCATGGTCTCGTAGCCGTCGAACAGATCGTACGTGACCTTGATGCCGGTCTCTTTCTCGAAATCGGCGATCGTGGTTGTGCCGATATAGTCGGCCCAGTTATAGATGAAGAGCTGACGTTCCTCCGCCGCGGCCTGACCGGCGCCTGACAGCAACGCCAATGCCGCGATCATGCCAAGCAATCCTGTCCGTGAAACCATTCATTCCTCCCCTTTTTTCGCCGCGCGGCGGCGGGCGCGCTCAACCGCGCTATCACTTTCGGCAGTCTTGCGTTTTATGAATGATCGTTCATAGAATTGATCGTTGTCAAGAGCGTGGCGACAGGACAGAAATTCTACGGCCGGCGCAGGGCATGGAAAAAGAGTTTGAGTACGCGGACAGCATGGGGATCGCAGTGAAGGAATCGGCCGCACGGCCGCGCAGCCGCGGCGAGGCCAAGATTTATTTCCGCGCCAAGCTGATCGAGGCCGCGATCGAGGCGATCGCGCGGCACGGTTTCTCCGGCCTCTCGGTGTCGCGCCTGGTCGAATATTCCGGCCTTGCGCGCGGCATGGTGAACTTGCATTTCCATCGCAAGGACCAGCTGCTCCACGAGGTGCTGAAGCATCTGGCCGATGCCTATCGCAGAAGCTGGCAGGCGGCGGTGGCGCGCGCCGCGGACGATCCGGTGGCGAAACTCTGGGCGCTGATCGAGCATGACGTCGCGCGCCGCGGTCATGACGACCGCGCGCTGATCGCCTGGCTCGCCTTCCGGCAGGAGGCGATCACCAACCCCACCTACCGGGCGCTGTGCGACACCCGCGAGACCGCGTTCTTCGGCACCGTCAAGTCGCTGTGCGGCGCGCTGATCAAAGACGGCGGCTATGCCGTCAAGGCCGACATCGCCGCCCTCGGCATCACCTTCCTGCTCGAGGGGTTATGGCTCGACTGGGCGCTCGATCCGGAACGCTACCGCGCCAAGGTCGGCCGCGACGTGTGCCTGATGCACCTCGCCGCCATTTTCCCGAAGCATTTCGGGAAGGGCGCGCATTTCAGATAAACCTGGCGCTGCAACAGCCCATCCTACTTCTGCTTCCTGGGACAGAAGTAGGTCGAGCGCCCGACCTGCGTGATGCGCTTCACGCCCTTGGTCTTCGCGGCGTCGCAGTTGCAGCGCCAACAGGCCTTGCCCTCGCGCTCGTAGACCCGCCACTGCTTCTGGAAATAGCCGAGCTCGCCGTCCGCCTGGACGTAGTCGCGCAGGGATGAGCCGCCGGCGGCGATGGCTTCGGTCAGCACGGATTTCACGGCGCCCGCCAGTTTCTCCGCGCGGTCGCCTTGCACGGTATAGGCCTGGCGCTTCGGCGAGAGGGCGGCACGAAACAGCGCTTCGGACACATAGATGTTGCCGAGGCCCGCCACCACCTTCTGGTCCAGCAGCGCCGCCTTGATGCTGGTCTTCTTGCCCTTGAGCGAGGCGGCGAGCGAGGGGCCGTTGAACGAGTTGCCCAGCGGCTCCGGCCCCAGCCCCTTCAGCAGCTTGTGCGCGTCGAGCTCCCTGAGCGGCGTCAGATCCATCATGCCGAAGCGGCGCGCGTCGTTGAAGCGCAGGCACCAGCCGTCCTCGGCCTGGAAGATGAGGTGATCGTGCGGCTCCAGCACCTCGGGCCAGCCCTGGCCCAGCAGCATGCGCCCGGACATGCCGAGATGGCCGATGACGGCAATCCCGTCATCCAGTTCCCAGATCATGTATTTGGCGCGGCGGCCGATCCGGACGATCCGCCGCCCGGTCAGGCGCTGCGCGAACTGGGCCGGCAGGGGAAAGCGCAAATCCTTGCGCCGCTGCTCCACGCGCGTCAGCACCTTGCCCTCCATCCGGAGCGCCAGGCCCCGGCACACGGTCTCCACTTCAGGCAATTCGGGCACGCGGCGTTCTCCCCAAAATCGGCCAATTTCAGCTCACCACGCCACTACATCCGATCCTGTCAGGACTGCCAAGTCTTTGTCCCGCTGCGCCCTTTTGCCGTTGGAAAGCCCGCATGCCCCAAGCTATGGTGCCGGCCATGAAAGAGGGGCAGGACAATCGCGAAACCTGGTTCGGCGACCGCAGGGTCGGCCGGGACCAGAAAACCATGCTGGTGCGCGACGTCTTTTCCTCGGTCGCGAATAAATACGACCTGATGAACGATCTGATGTCGGTCGGCATCCACCGCCTGTGGAAAGGCGCGATGATCGACTGGCTCGCCCCCCGCGCCGGGCAGAACGTCCTGGACGTGGGCGGAGGGACCGGCGATATCGCCTTCCGCATCCTGGAGCGCGCGCCCGGCACCAACCTCACCGTCTGCGACCTGACGCCCGCCATGCTGGACCAGGGCCGAGACCGGGCGATCGACCGCGGCATCCTTTCGGGTATCGAATGGGTCGCCGGCAATGCCGAGCATCTGCCGTTCGACGACATGCAATTCGACGCCTATACGATCGGCTTTTGCCTGCGCAACGTCGTCGACTGGGACGCCGCCTTGCGCGAAGCCCGGCGGGTGCTGAGGCCCGGCGGGCGCTTCCTGTGCCTGGAATTCTCAGCTGTGGCGATCCCGGCGCTGGCCAAGGCGTACGAGCTCTATTCCTTCAAGGTGTTGCCGTGGCTCGGCCAGCAGGTGGCGGGCGACCGCGGTTCCTACCAGTACCTGGTGGAATCGATCCGTCGCTTTCCGAACCAGGAGACGCTGGCCGGCATGATGGCAAAAGCCGGCTTTTCCCAGATCTCCTATCGCAACCTCTCCGCCGGTATCGCGGCGATGCATTCGGGTTGGCGAATCTAGATGCTTCGTTCGATCCGTTCCATCCGCCGGCTGTTCATGATCGCGATCACCTTCGCGCGGCACGGCGCCTTGGCGCCGTTCGAGGAGGCGATGGTGGGCGCCGGCCTCGCGCCCGTCCTGCTGTTCGTCATCCAGCTGCTGTTCGGCCGCCAGGTCGGCGACAAGCGTCCCGGCGAGCGCCTGGCGCTGGCACTCAGCGAACTCGGTCCCGCTTTCATCAAGCTCGGCCAGGTACTCTCCACCCGCTCCGACCTGCTGGGCGAACAGGTGGCGGAAGATCTGACGAAATTGCAGGACCAGTTGCCGGCCTTCAGCGCGTTCCAGGCCCGCGCCACCATCGAAGCGGAGCTCGGCGCGCGGATCGAAGAGCTGTACGCGCAATTCGATGACGAGCCGGTTTCCGCCGCCTCCATCAGCCAGGTGCACTACGCCGTCACCGTTCCTGACGACGAATGGCCGGAGGGCCGCCAGGTCGCGGTCAAGGTGCTGCGCCCCGGCATCGAGGAAGCATTCAAGGCCGACATTGAATTGCTGCTGTGGCTGGCCTATCTGATCGAGCGCACCCAGCCACGCTTGAGACGCCTGAAGCCGGTCGAGGTGGTGCAGACCTTCGCCGCGACCGTCAGCGTGGAAATGGATCTGCGCCTGGAAGCCGCCTCGGCCGCGGAACTGCGGCAGAATTTCCTCAACGATCCGACCTTCCGGGTGTCGGAGATCGACTGGCGCCGCACCGCCAAGCGCGCGATGACCCAGGAGCGCCTGACCGGCATCCCGATGGATGACCGCGCCGGCATGCTGGCGGCCGGCCTCGATGTCGACGATGTTCTGACCAAGGCGGCGGCCGCCTTTTTCAACCAGGCTTTCCGCGACGGCTATTTCCACGGCGACCAGCATCCCGGGAACATGACCGTCGGCTATGACGGCGCGATCCAGGTGGTCGATTTCGGCATCATGGGGCGCCTTCCCAAGCGCACGCGCTATTTCCTGGCCGACATGCTGCTCGCCTTCCTGCAGC
>DASYRS010000224.1:0-12530 GCA_036004205.1 Dongiaceae bacterium | reverse complement strand
CGGCGCGCAATAGCGGCCCTGGCAGCGCCCCATGCCCAGGCGGGTCCTGCGTTTGATGGTGCCGGCCGAAGTCATGTTCTCCGACAAGGCTTCCTCGACTTGCCCGAACGTCACTTCCTCGCAGCGGCAGATCACGGTATCGGCCGTCGCGCGGCGCGCCGAATAAGGCGGCGCGGCGTAGAGGTCCCATAACGCACGCTGGAATCGCCGGTGCCGCCGCAGCTCCGCCTCCGCCTTGCTGCGCCGGGCGCTGTCGACGACGTGACCCAGATCCTCCGCGACCGAGAGGCCGACGATCGTCCCCTCCGCCAGAGCGGCGCGCGCGCCACCAAGTCCCGTGCAATCGCCCAGCGCGTAGGTCCCATCCACGTCGGTGCGGCCGCGATGGTCGCGGCGCGTCACCAGATGGCGGCGCACGGGATCGAGATCGTGGCCACAGCCCAGCACGCGCAGCAGTTCATTCGACGGCTCGAACCCATAGCCGAGGCACAGCACATCCACTTCGAAGCTGCGCTGCTGCGCTGCCGATTCCGACGGCTCCGCGCTATCAAGCTGCACGACCAGCCCATGCCCGCCTTTGGTGATGGACGCTACCACGCTGCCATAAAGCATTTCCGCGCCACCCGAGCGCCGGCGCGCATGATAGCGAAGTCCATCGCACACCAGTCCCGGAGACGCGGCGAGCATGGTGCAGAGCGCACCCAGCTTCGCCGGGCCGGGCCGCGGCGCCGCTTCGACCACGGCGGCAACTTCGGCGCCGCCTTCGATCAATTCGGCCGCCAACTGCAAATTCAGCGGTCCGTTGCCGGCGATCAGCACGCGCCGGCCCGGCAGCCGGCGGGCCGTCCGCCACAGAGTCTGCGCCGCGCCGGTCGTCATCACGCCCGGCAGCGTCCAGCCCGGGACCGGCCAACCGCGCTCATAGGCGCCGGTAGCGACGATCGTGGCCCTGGGCGCGAACCGATAGCTGCACCCCTCTCCCACCGCAGCGACGCCGCCGGGATCGAATGCGCCCCAGACCATCACGCCACTCCGAATCTCGACGCCAAGCCGGCGCGCCGTTTCGATCAAAGCGGCGCCTTCGCGATGCTGTCGGTCCGGTGCCGCCTTGCCCGATGCCTCGACACTGACCTGCTTGAAATATTGGCCGCCGGCTTGCGCACGCTCATCGACCACGACGACTTGCGCTCCGGCATCGCGCGCCGCGATCGCCGCGGACAGGCCGCCTGGTCCCGCGCCGATCACCAGCACCTCCGGCCGCTCGACCGCGACATCCGCGATGACGACTGCACTCTCGGCGACCGGCGCCAGGACTCGCCCATGCGTCTCGCGGCGCACCGATAGCGGGCCTTCGACCTTGGCCATGCAGGCGCGCTGTTCCGGCCGGCCGTCGATCTCCACGAGGCAATCCTGGCAGACGCCCATGCCGCAGAACATGCCGCGCTCCGTTGCGTTGCGGGTGGTGCGCAGCGCCAGGATGCCGTGCGCCGCCAGCGCAGCGGCCACGCTCTCGCCCGCACACGCCTCGATCTTTCGGCCTTCGAATTCGATCTCGATGGTACCGCTCATCCCTGGCGCTCGGACTTGCGGTGCCGCGCCAGCGACATCAGGCGGCGGTCGCGCCAGGCGACGCGCTCGGCCCATCGATCGAGCGGCAGCAGCGCGCGCCGCTCTTCCGTCACCCTGGCCACCAGATCGGGTGTCCAGGGATCGTGCTGCCCGCGCTCCGCTCCCATCCGCGCATAGGAAGGCCCCATCTTTTCGGCGTGCGAAGCGATGCCGCCCTGGGTGTTGAGGTCGGCGGTCTCGAACGGTCCGATAATCGACCAGCGCATCCCGAGCCCATCGCGCACGATGCGATCGACATCCTCCACCGAGACGACGCCATCACGCACCAGGCAATAGGCCTCTCGCAGCAACGCGCCTTGCAGGCGATTGAACACAAAACCCTCGACCTCCTTGCGCACCAGCACCGGTTCCATGCCGGCGGATTCCAGCAGGGATGAAGCGGCCTGGACGCTCTCGGGATCGGTGAAAGGCGCCGGCACGATCTCGACGACGCGGATCAGGAACGGCGGGTTTCCCGGATGCGCCACCAGAACGCGGCGTCGGCCCGGAAGGTCGGCGGCAAACACGGACGCGGCGATAAAGGAGGACGCGCTCGCCAGCACAGCTTGCAGCGGCGCGACCCGGTCGAGTTCCGCAAACAGCTCCTTCTTGAGAGCCAGGATCTCCGGCGCGCATTCCTGCACATAGACCGCGCCTTGGACCGCCTCGGCCAGGTCGCCGGTGAGCGCGACGCGGCGCCCGATCGCATCGGGCGCTTCGTGCAGCAGGCTGTATTCCCGCAGATCATCCAGCCGGGCGCGCAACAATTGCGGGATCCCCGCACGGCGATTGGCGTCCGGCTCGTACAGCCGCACCAACCGGCCGGCGCCGGCGAAGACGATGGCAAAGGCGACTCCGATGCTGCCGCCGCCAACGATCGCCACGACGCCGCTTTCGTTGCCGCCTGCCTTGTCAGACACTTGCGCCATCGGCCCCCGTCGAGAACGAAATGGCCGGGAGAGGCACCAGATCGTCCGTGTTCGCACCATGAACTCGCGTGCGCACGATAGCATCGCGCAATCCGGCTCGCCAAGGCGGCACGCTGCCGATCGAAGGCCGCCGCGCTTCAGGACAGTTGAAGTCGCCCATTCCGTAGTGGATGATGCGGCGATCCTTCATTGAGAAGCACAACTACATGCTGCGATCCCGCCCGCTCGATCGGTCATCCGCTCCCGGTCCTAGTCATGGCGCGTAAGCCCGCCGCCAAGCGCGCCGCCAGCAATCCGCGTCGCCCGCGCGGGACAGGTGCGTCCTACGTCCATGAACAGCTCAAGAACCGGATCCTGCATCTGGAGCTGATGCCGGGGACCCTGCTCGACGAGACCGAGATCAGCCGGCAATTCGGGGTTTCGCGCTCTCCGGTGCGCGAGGCGCTGATCCGACTGTCGGCGGAAGGGCTGGTCCAGAACTTCCGCAATCGCACCGCGATCGTCGCCCAGTTCGACATCGCGTCGCTGCCGTCCTATTTCGATGCGATGCAGTTGCTCTATCGGCTGAGCTGTCGGCTAGCGTCGCACAATCCCAATCCGGCGAAGCTGGAAAAGCTGCGCCGCGACCACGAAGAGCATGAGCGCGCCCTGCGCCGGCGCGATGTCCGCAACATGGTGCGGCTCAACCGCGACTTTCACATGACGATCGCGGAGATGGGGGGCAACCCCTACATCGCCGGCTGGATCAGCGGAATCCTCGACCAGGGCCAGCGATTGCTGGGGCTCTACGCCATGCATCTGCCGGACCGGGTCAGCGGCGATTTCCTGAAATCCCACCGCGAGATATTGGCCGCGATCGCGAAAAAAGACCCGGACGCCGCGGAGGCCGCGGGCCGCGCGGATGCGCAGTCGCTGATCGACGAGTTCATGGCAAGCCTGGCGAACCGGCCCGGCATGCGCGTCAGCTTCAAGTAACGGCGCTTCGTTCCATTGGTATCGGGCGCGCCTGGCGCATCCGTTCCTATTTCGGCCTTTGGTCGCGCGCGCGAACCAATCCGACGCGGCCGCATCCGGCTTGACGTTGTATACACTGCGTATACTATGAACGGAGGACCGTGGACAGCGGTCCCACAATGCTGCTGGCGCCCGTTGCCGCGCGGCGCGGGCCAAATGGGGAGGCAAGAAGAAATGGCATTCACAGTTTCGCGTCGTGGGCTCGCCGGCATCGCCGCGGGCGCCACCACGGCCGGTTTCGTGATCTCGTCCGCGCAAGCCGATACCCTGGATGAGACCCTGAAGAACAACGTGCTGCGCGTCGGCATCCATCCGAACTCGCCGCCCTTCTCCTCGCGCAACGCGGCCGGGGAGTACGAGGGATTCGACGTCGCGATCGCCAACAAGCTGGCGCAAGAACTGAAGATCGAGAAGGTCGAGTTCATCCCGACCGAGACGGCGCAGCGCGTGCCGTTCCTGGTCGCCAACACCATCGACATCTCGCTCGGCGGCCTGACGCGCAATTCGGAGCGCGCCAAGCTGATCGAATACACCGTCCCGCTCCATACCGAAGTCATGGGCGTGCTGACCACCGACAAGGTCAAGATCGCCAGCTACGAGGAGCTGAACGATCCGAAATACACCATCGTCGATGTGCGCAGCGCCTGGACCATCGATTGGGCCAAGGAGAACCTGCCCAAGGCGAAGCTGGAGATCGTCGACACCAATGCCGACGTCGTCCGCATGGTGGCCCAGGGCCGCGGCGATGCGATCGTGGAAATGCTGGACTTCTTCATGGCCTTCACCAAGGACCATACCGACGTGAAGTGGCAGGTGCTGCCGGCCAAGATCGATTTGGGCTGGGATGCCATCGGTGTGCAGAAGGGCAACTACGCGCTGCGCGACTGCCTCAACATCGCGCTCTACAAGCTGCATGCCTCGGGCTTTGTCGACGCCGAGTGGCAGAAGGTCTTCGGCTCGGAGATGCTCGAGAAGGTCCCCTTCCAACCCTATTTCTGATCACCTGCGAAGCGGGCGGGCCCGGATCCGGGTTCGCCCGCGGACCATTGCGATTTGAACTACACATTCCAGTTCAATGTGATCTTCGCGCACCTGCCGGAATTCCTGCAGGGCGCGATGATGACTCTGGGGCTGGCGCTCGCAGGATTCTGGGGCGGCGCGCCGTTCGCCCTGCTGTTCGCCTTCGCGAGGACCTCGGGCCCCAAATGGGCGAAGCGGCTGGCCGGCGGCTACGTCATCTTCATCACCAACACGCCCGTGCTCATCCACATCTGGTTCCTGTTCTACGGCTTGGGTGACCTCGGCATCCTGCTCGGCAAGTATACCGCGGTGATCGTCGCGTTGATGGCCGCGACCTCGGCCTATGGCTGCGAGATCATGCGCGCCGGGTTCCTCTCCGTGCGGCGCAGCGAGATCGAGGCGGCGGAGACACTTGGTTTTTCCCGGGTCCAGACCGTCTGGTACGTGATCGTCCCGCACATCGTGAAGACGGTCTATCCGGCGCTCGCCAACTATTTCATCGTGCTGACGCTCTCGACCTCGCTGGCGATGATCGTCGGCGGCGAGGAGCTGCTGGGCACCGCCTTCAATGTCGCGTCGGAGAATTACCGGCACCTCGAAGCCGTGATTCTCGCGGCCGGGATCTACGTCATCATCACCTTCATCGTCAGCCTGTCGCTGGCGCTGGTCGGGCGCTGGGCGTTCCGCGTCAGGGCGAAGATCTTCTGACATGGAACAGATCCTCCACCAGCTGCCGGAGTTCTTCAGCCCGACCAACGTCCGCATTCTGGCCCAGTCGATGGGCGTCACCATCGCCTTGACCTTCTTCGGCTGCGGCCTTGGCTTCCTGTTCGCGTTCTTCATCGTGTTCGCGCGGCAGACACCGGGCCATTGGGCCCTGCCGCTGCGCGCGGCTGCGATCTTCTTCGTCGAGATCTTCCGCCGGATACCGTTTCTTGTGACCGGCTATCTGGTGCTGTTCTTCCTCTCGGCCATCATCAGGAACCCGTCCTTGTTTGTCATCGCGCTGATGGCGATCTTCATCTACGCCACCGCCTATACCGCCGACATCGTCCGCGGCGGCCTCGAATCGGTGCCGCGCACCCAGATCGAGGCGGCGCAGGCGATGAATTTCGGCCGCTGGCGCACCCTCCTCCACGTCATCGTCCCGCAATCCTGGCCGGTGATCCTGCCGCCGGCGATGGTGTTCATGGTGGCGTTCGTCAAGGATACCGCGGTGGTCAGCCAGCTCGGCGTGTTCGAGCTCGCCTTCCGGGGCCGCGAGCTCAACAATCACGGCTTCTCCGGAGTTCTTGTCTACAGCACCATCGCCCTGCTCTACTTCGCCATGTCCTATCCACTCACCCGCTTCGGCCAATGGTTGGAGAAACGGCTTGCCACACCTCGAAGTCAGAAATCTAAGCGCAAGCTACGGTGACCTGAAGGTCCTGCACGGCGTCGACTTGTCCTTCGAGAAGGGCGAAGTGGTGGCGCTGATCGGCCCGTCCGGTTCCGGGAAGTCGACGATCCTGCGCGTGCTGGTGGGGCTCACGCCCTGCACCGGCGGCGAGATGATCCTCGACGGCCAAGCGATCCAGCAAGGCTCCGCGGCCAGCGTGCGGGCGGCACGCGATAAGATGGCGATCGTGTTCCAGCAGTACAACCTGTTCCAGAACATGGACGTCATGCGCAACGTCACGATCGCCCCGATCAAGATCAAGGGCCGCTCGCGCGCCGAGGCCGAGGCGGATGCGCAGAGGATCCTCAAGCGCGTGGGCCTGGCCGAGAAAAGCCACGCTTATCCGGACGAACTCTCCGGCGGCCAGCAGCAGCGCGTGGCGATCGCCCGCGCCCTCGCACTGAAGCCGGAGGTCCTATTGCTGGACGAAGTGACCTCAGCGCTGGATCCTGAGCTGGTCAACGAGGTGCTGGACACCATCCGAGACCTCGCCAAGGACGGCATGACCATGCTGATCGTCAGCCACGAAATGGCCTTCGTGCGCGAGGTCGCCAGCAAGGTGGTGATGATGGACAAGGGCAAGGTGGTGGAGGTCGGAACGCCGGCCGAGATCTTCGACCGGCCGCGCAGCGAGCGCGCCCGCGAATTCGTCGGCAAGATATTGCGGCATTGAGTCCGGGGTCAGGCCGCGTCGCGCAGCGAGGAATACCGGGCGATGTCGATCGACGGCCGGCGCCCCAGCACCAGCTCCGCCACGGTCAGGGCGGAGATCGGCCCGGCGGTAAAGCCGGTCCAGGGGAAGAAATTGAAGTAGAAGCCCTTGTGCGTCGGCGCCTCGCCGATCACCGGCTTCCAGTCCGCCGTGCCATTCACGACCGCCGCCCACGTCCGGACCAGATGCGCGCCGGCCACCGCCGGCACCACCAGCCTCGCGGTCTTCAGGTTCTCGATCATCGAATGGGGATCGACCACCGGATAGCCGGTGTCGGGATCGAGCCGCGCCGGCCAGCCGCCGCCGATCAGCAAGGTGCCGTTCGCGGTCTGCTTCAGCGTCAGCCGATGGCCGGCGGCATAGACCAGGTGCTTGATGATCGGCGCTACCGGTGCCGTCACGTTGACCTGGATCGGAAAGCCCTGCACCGCAACGTCGATGCCGAGCATCCTGGCGACCTTGCCGCCGCTGGCGCCGGCGCAATTCACCACCCGGCGCGCCTGGATCGTGCCGGTGCTGGTGGTGGCGGTGAAGCCGCCATCCACGGGCTCCAGTGCGCGCAGCTCGGTATGCCGGTGGAAAGTCGCGCCGGCCTCTTGTGCGCGCTTGGCAAAGGCCGCGGTGGCCTTGAGCGGGTTCGCCTTGCCTTCGATCGGGCAGAAGCAGCCGCCGACCGCCTTGCTCGACGCATAGGGCGCGAGGTCCAGCAATTCCTCCCTCGTCAAAGCGTGGATCTCCAGGCCGTGCGCGCGCTCCAGGCTCATGCGCCGCTCGATGTCGCGCATCTGCTCCGGCCGGTCGGCGATCAGCACGCCGCCGCCGATGCGCACCTCCAGGTCGGCGCCGAGCTCGGCCTCGAGATTGCGCCACAGCTTGATGGCCTCGATCAGCATCTCGACCACCGGCGCGAAGTTGCGCGCCCACGCCTCGCCCTCTTCCAGAAAGGTGATATGCGGGATCTGCGCATGGAAGCTTCCGGCGTTGGCGCCGGAGGCCTGCATGTTGAGTTCGTCGCGCTCGATCAAGGTCACTTCGGCGCCCGCGCGAGCCAGGTAATAGGCCGTCGCGCAGCCCGCAAGTCCCCCGCCCACAACGAGAATATCGGTTTTGCTGCTGGACATCGCTGTATACACAGAGTACACACTATCGTGCCCCAGGATGCGGTGCAATCGAGGGAAAGTCGGCCATGAGTGAGCAGTTTCGCGGCAGTTACGGTGTCACGATCACGCCCTTCACCGAGGACGGAAAGAGGATCGACATCCCGGCCTGGAAGCGGTTCCTGGATTGGCAGATCAACGAGGGTTCGCCCGGAATCATCATCCTCGGCACCACCGGCGAGTTCCTCACCCTGACCGATGACGAACGCACGCAGTTCGTCGAAGCGACCATCAAATACGTGCGCAAGCGGATGCATGTGCTGGTCGGCACGATGAACGCCTACACGCCGAACGCCGTGCGCTACAGCCGCGAGGCGGAGAAGCTTGGCGCCGACGGCCTGATGATCATTCCGCCGTACTACTACACGCCGACCGAGGACGAGATCCACGCCTACTACAAGGCGATCTGCGACAAGGTCTCGATCCCGATCATGCTCTACAACAATCCCTACACCTCGAACGTCGACATGTCGGCGCGGTTCGTGGCGCGGCTGACCGCCGATTTCGAGCAGATCCGCTATATCAAGGAAGCCAGCCAGGAGATGGCGCGGGTCTATGACATCGCCGAGCTGACCAAGGGCATGATGAACGTGTTCGCCGGCCAGCGCATCGTCGAATCCTATCTCTATGGCGCGGTCGGCTACGTGAATCCCTATTGCAACTTCATCCCGCGCGCTTCGACGCGCATCTGCGACTATTGCGCCGAAGGCCGCTGGGACGACGCCAAGAAGATCGAGCGCCTGATCAACAAGATGTACGCGATCACCCAGGCCGGCCATCCGACCTACGGCCATCAGTGCTATTCCAAGGCGCTCGCAGCGGCCGCCGGCTATCCGGTCGGTGACGTGCGTCCGCCGCTGACCACCTTCAAGGAGCTCGGCAAGGAAGGTGAGGCGCGCGTCAAGAAGCTGAAGCAGGTGATGAAAGAGCTCGACGTCCTGATGGACAATCTCGACGGCAAGCGGATCCGGTCGGCCGCGGAATAGCTCCGAGGCGTTGCGTGTCGCTGCCGCTGCTCTTCAGCCCGCTCACCTTGCGCGGCCTCACGCTGCGCAATCGCGTCGTGCTGTCGCCGATGTGCCAGTATCAAGCCATCGACGGCCTGATGCAGGACTGGCACTACCAGCATCATTCGCGGTTCGCGAGCGGCGGCCTCGCCCTCGGCTTCGTCGAGGCGACCGGCGTCACGCGCGACGGGCGCATCACCCACGGCTGCACCGGCATCTGGAGCGACGATCACGTTCCCGCATTGCGGCGCATCGCCGAGCTCTATCACACCTATGGCGCGGCCTGCGGAATCCAGATCGGCCATGCCGGCCGGCGCGCCAGCGCCGAGCGGCCGTGGGACGGCGCGGCGCCGATCAAGCGCGATGACGGTCCCGAAGCCGCGTGGCAAAGGGTCGGGCCTAGCCCAGTGCCGGAGCGCGACGGCTACCCCGCCCCGCGCGAACTCACCGAAAGCGAGATCCAAGACCTGATCGCCGCGTTTGTCGGCGCGACCAGGCGCGCCCTCGCCGCCGGGTTCGACGTCCTGGAGATCCACGGCGCGCACGGCTATCTGATCCACTCGTTCTATTCGCCGATCTCCAACCGGCGGACGGATGCGTTCGGCGGCACGCGCGACAAGCGCATGCGCTTCCCGCTGCTGGTGGCGGAGGCTGTCCGTGCTGCCTGGCCGGAAGACAAGCCGCTGTTCTATCGCACGTCCTCGGTCGACGGCATCGAGGGTGGCGTCACGATCGAGGATACAGTCGCTTTGGCCCAGGCGCTGAAGACGCGCGGCATCGATCTGGTCGATTGCTCCTCCGGCGGGATGTCCGGCCCCGCGACCTTGTCGACCGCCAAGATCGCGCCGGGATATCAGGTGCCCTACGCGGCCGCTGTGCGCAGGCACGCGCACCTGCCGACCATGGCGGTCGGCGCCATTCTGGATCCTCGCCAGGCGGACGCCGTCCTTGCCGCCGGCGACGCCGACCTGATCGCGATCGGACGCCAGCTGATCGCCGAGCCGCATTGGCTCTATCGCGCGGCGCTCGAGCTGGGCCACCCGGACCCCGCCTCGGTGCTGCACAAGAACTACGGGTTCTACCTGGCGCGCCGCGCCAACGTTCTGGACATCGCGGAACGCCGCTGAACGAGAGAGCGGATTGATGGAAGGACGGCGCAATCGCCGCCGCTCGCGCATCGATGGCACTCAGGCTTTACGGCTGGATGGAGAGCCCACAGGGAATAGGCCCAAGTCCGGTCGTTCTCCTCTTGACATTTCGTATTTTGTATACCAATATGGCGCGGTATAAGAAGCCACCTTTCGCCGAAGGTATCAGACTGCCGTTCGGTTTCTGACCCGAGACCGGAGCGCAGAGGCTGCTCCTTCGAGCGATCGATGAATCGGGAGGATCCGATGAGGATCGAGCAGATTTTAAGGGCGAAGGGCACGAGGATTATCAGTATCCGGCTGCGCGAGTCCGTAGCGGCAGCGGCGAAGATGATGACGAGCGAGAACATCGGCGCTCTTGTCGTGACGGACGTGGTTCTCACGGAGGGCAGCACTGTCGTCGGCATGCTCTCGGAGCGGGATATCGTGCGTGCCATCGTCACGAGCGGCCCGGACATCATGAAGATGCCGGTCGAGAAATTGATGACCAGGAAGTTCATCTTCTGCGCGCCCAACGACGATTTGGCGGACGTGATAGAAAAAATGGATCGACATGGCATTCGTCATCTTCCCGTTCTTGAGGAGCATGCGCTGGTCGGCGTCCTCAGCGTGCGTGACGTGATCCATGTCTTGCGCGAAGCCGCTATCAAGAGTGAGGTGATAGCGCCGGCGGCATAGCATCCGGCGGGCCGATTTATAAGCTTCCTCGGCCGGCACCCGTCCGTTCGCCGAACGAGCGATCAGGGAGAGCCCGGCGCCGACCATAGCGAATCCGCCCCCTGGATAGCGGTTCGGCCGACGTCGATCAGGGCGGCCCGCCGCCGGAATGCCGCTACCACTGTTGCTTTTCCGATCGCCCTATGGTCGCATGCTGGCCATGACGCGTCGCTTTCCCTTCTTGCCGGCGCCAAGCGGTCCCGACAGAATGGCGCGAGGCGTGGTGGGTGACAGATCAAGAAATATACCGTATCTCGTACCAGGCCCGAACGTGGCGGACGTCGTGGCTTGCGCCGCAATTGCGGTAACGTGATGGTATCTCGGATGCGACCAGGACGGCCTATGAGACCTTCTCATAAAGGTGGAGCGAGAATGGAGACTTCGAACTGGTCTTCCATCTCTGGAGCGTGAAACGATCATGACGATTGGTGGAAAGCTTCGTACTGGTTCCGCGGCGCTTGGCACGCGCCGCGCGGGCGATCGCGCAGGTTCGGCTGAGTCCGGGGAGACTCACATGCGCCTCAATATCGCTCCGATCCAGGTCAACACGAGCCTGCGTGACCTGGCGTACGACGCCATCAAGAAGGCGATCACCGAGATGGATATCTACGGCCACGCGAATGAGGTCCGCCTCGACGAGCGCCAGCTCTCGGAAGACCTCGGCGTCAGCCGCACGCCTATCCGGGAGGCCTTGACCATCCTCGAGCTCGAGGGATTTGTGCGCGCCGTGCCGCGCCGCGGCATCTTCGTTGTCCGCAAGTCGAAGGCGGAAATCATCGAGATGATCACCGTGTGGGCGGCGCTCGAAAGCATGGCGGCCCGCCTGGCGGCGCAACGGGCGACGATCAGGGAGCTGCGTTCCCTGCGTAATATCTTCGAGCAGTTCGAGGATGAACCGCTCTCGGAGCACATGGATGAGTACTCCGAGGCAAACATCGCATTCCATCAGACCATCATTAACCTCAGCAAGTGCCCGCTCATTGCCGAGATGACTGGAAACCTTTTCATCCACGTGCGGGCAATCCGCAACGTATCGCTGCGGCAAGCCCATCGCGCCGAGCGCTCGATCGTCGACCACAAGCAGATCATTGACGCGCTCGAAGCGCGCGACGCGGAACTCGCCGAAAGACTCGACCGCGAGCACACTCTTGGCCTCGCGGCGCACGTGGAGAAACACGGCATCTTTCATTCGTGATGCCGCGTCGGCTCCGCGTCTGCCGGCCCCCTCTGCCGTAGTTCATTGCCTCGCGGAACCCTCGGGCTTGGCTGAGCCGTCGCCGCGCACGGCGCGGCGGCGCGTCCTCCAGGGGGCTGCTTTGCCGGTCGCGGAAACGCGTCTTGGCCCTCCCGGCAGCTTCGTCCGGTCGGCCAATACGCAGAACTCCCCTTGACAGAGACAGTATATGGCATGCCAAATACCAGAAGGTCACTTTGTCGCCAGCGTGCATGGCAAAGGCTTG
The DNA here is from genome assembly GCA_036004205.1 of Dongiaceae bacterium. Lineage (GTDB taxonomy): Bacteria > Pseudomonadota > Alphaproteobacteria > Dongiales > Dongiaceae > Dongia_A. Next base: position 320 of record DASYRS010000224.1, on the reverse strand, counting down.
CTGGCCCGGGATTCCGTGCCGCCGGGCCGTCAGCCGTTGTGCCGGGAAGGCGAACGCATCGTCGGTGCTCCGCGGCCTGAGCGCGTGCAGCTTGGCCCGGCAGTCCCGGCGGTACACGATGCCAAGGCCAGGGAGGAAACAATGACTGAAGCCGCCATGAGGCAGAGTTTCACCAGCAAGGCCGAGGTCGGTGGGCCGCGGAATGCCGTGCGCGCCGTCCTCGATAAGGTCAGAGCGGAAGGCCGCACCAGCTTGACGGCACCCGAAGGCAAGCTTCTGTGCGAAGCCTACGGCATTCCGGTGCCAAAGGAGGGAGTGGC
>DASYRS010000223.1:0-8119 GCA_036004205.1 Dongiaceae bacterium | reverse complement strand
TGCGCCACGCCAGCGGCCAGATATGTGCCGAATCAATGAAATAACGGCGGATCGTGGCGAACAGCTTGAAGCATCGCCCACCGCCGAGCGAGGTGCCCTTCTTGTCGACATTCACCGTCCCGCCGATTCACCGCGACGGATGGCGTTTTGTAGCCCTGTTTGCGCTGGTCAGCGCGTTTCTGTTCTGGATGTGGGAACCGTTGGGATGGGTGGGCGTCGTCCTCACCTGTTGGTGCGCCTATTTCTTCCGGGATCCCGCGCGCGTCACGCCCAATCGGCCGGGCCTCGTCATCTCGCCGGCCGACGGCGTGGTGCAGATGATCCAGCCCGCCATCCCGCCGGCGGAGCTGGGCATGGATCAAAGGCCGCTGACGCGCATTAGTGTTTTCATGAACGTGTTCGACGTGCATGTGAATCGCTCGCCGATCGACGGCGAAGTGGTCGCGCTCGCCTATCGACCCGGCAAGTTCGTCAATGCGGCGCTCGACAAGGCAAGCGAGCACAATGAGCGCCAATCGATCCACCTGCGCGCGCCGGACGGCCTCAATCTCTGCGTGGTGCAGATCGCCGGGCTGGTCGCGCGGCGCATCAAATGCGAGCTGTCGGCGGGCCGGACCGTGCTGGCGGGCCAGCGGTTCGGCCTCATCCGCTTCGGCAGCCGGGTCGACATCTACCTGCCGGATGGCATCTCGCCCCTGGTCTGCGTGGGGCAGCGTTCGGTGGCGGGCGAAACGGTGCTGGCGGATGCCAAGTCGGACGAATCCGTCAGGCTTGGCGAGCAACGGTAATCTGCGGCAGAATAGTCCGGCTGCGGACGGTTCAATCCTGGAGGATCGAGAGCCATGCGGCGAACCAGATTGCGGGACCACTCGATCAATCGGCTGATCCCCAACATGCTGACCCTGTTCGCGTTGTGCGCGGGGCTCACTTCGATCAAGTTTGCGCTCGATGGCCAGGCGCTGATGGATGTCACGGCCTATGCCGATCCGTCCTCGGTCGCCGACGCGGCGGCGCGAAAATGGGAGCTGGCCTGCATCGCCATCATCGTCGCCGCCGTATTCGACGCGCTGGATGGCAGGATCGCCCGCCTGCTGGACAGCACCAGCAAGTTCGGCGCCGAGCTCGATTCGCTGTCCGATTTCGTCGCCTTCGGCGTCGCGCCGTCGGTCATCCTCTATGTCTGGACCATGGACCAGGCGGGGCGCATCGGCTGGGGCTGCTCGCTGCTGTTCAGCGCCTGCATGGCGCTGCGCCTGGCGCGCTTCAACACCAAGCTGGACAACGCCGACGTACCGGCCTGGACCATGCGCTTTTTCACCGGCGTGCCGGCGCCGGCGGGCGCGGGCGTCGTGCTGCTGCCGCTCATCGCCTACAATGAATATGGCACCGGCATTGCGGATTCACCGTGGCTGGTCGGCACCTGGATGGTGATCGTCTCCGGCCTGCTGGTCAGCCGCATCCCGACCTTCTCGTTCAAGCGTCTGGCCATTAACCAGCGCTGGGTGCTGCCGGCCATGGTCATCGTGACGGTGTTCGTCGCGCTGCTGGCCAGCGAGACCTGGAACACGATCCTGGGCTGCGGCGCGCTCTATCTTGCCAGCATCCCGTTCAGCCACCGGCAGTATCAGCGCCTGGCGATGCAGCGGCCGAACGCGCCGACCATCGATCAACGCGCCGAGCAGGATCTGGATCTGCATTGAAGACCTGACGGCGGGCTTCCCCGATGCTGGATCGCGCCGCGCGGCGGCTGCTCGACCCCGTGCTGGACCGGCTGGCGGTTGCCGCGCAGCAGCGGAGCCTGACCGCCAATCAGGTGACGGTCGCCGGCTTTGCGTGCGGCCTCGCGGCGATCGGAGCGATTGCCTTCCAATTCTACGGACTGGGCCTGCTTCTGCTGCTCGCCAATCGATTGGCCGACGGCGTCGATGGCGCGCTGGCACGGCGCATTGGCGCGACCGATCTGGGCGGCTATCTCGATATCGTCCTCGACTTCATCATCTATTCGGGCGCGGCCTTTGCGTTCGCGCTGGCCCGGCCCGATCATGCGCTGGCGGCCGCGTTCCTGATCTTCTCGTTCATGGGGACTGGCTCAAGCTTTCTGGCATTCGCGATCTTCGCGGCCAAGCGCAAGCTGGACGGCGAAGCGGCGGCCAACAAGAGCTTCTACTATCTCGGCGGCATCACGGAAGGGACGGAGACAATCCTGCTGTTCGTGATTATCCTGCTGTTTCCCGGCTGGTTCGAGGTCGCGGCCTACGCCTATGGCACGTTGTGCTGGCTGACCACGGTTGGGCGCATCGGAGCGGCCATACAGAGATTGCAATAGGAGCGGCGCATGCAGGCAGAGCAGCCGGCGCAGACCTGGAGCGAAGATACCTCCGCCAGCTTCATCGCCTACGGACGGTTCTTCAATCCGGAGCGCGAGCGGCAGTTCGACGTGATCGGCGACCTGGCGGCGGCCGCTGTGGGTGGCGAAAGCCAGCCGTTGATCCTCGAGCTGTGCTGCGGTGCCGGCGATCTGGCAGCCTATCTGCTCGGCCGGTTTCCGGTGGCGCGCTACCTCGCGCTCGACGGGTCGCCGGCGATGCTGGCGGAAACGACGCGGCAGTGCGCTTCATTCGGCGGACGGTTGACGACGCAGCAGTTCGATCTCGGCAGCGATGACTGGCGCCAGATGCGGGAACAGCCGCGCGTGGTCGTCAGCTCCCTGGCCGTCCACCACCTGGACGGCGATGGCAAGCGCAAGCTGTTCCGGGATCTGCACGGCTTACTCGAGGCGGGTGGGGCGTTCGTGCTGGCCGACATCATGCGCCCGACCTCGCCGGCCGGTTTCGCGGTGGCGGCGGAGGCCTATGAGCGTGCCGTCGCCGAGCGTTCGCTGAGAGAGCGCGGCGATCTCAGCATGCTGGAAAGGCTGCGCGAGCTGCGGTGGAACTATTTCCGCTATCCGGACGACGACAGCGTCGACCAGCCGTCCACGGTGGCGGAACATCTGAAGTGGATGGAGGAGGCCGGTTTCTGCGGCGTCGACATCTATTGGGCGGTCGCCGGCCATGCCATCGTCGGCGGCCTGAAATAGCCTATTCGGCTTGCGCAGGCTCCGCGCTGGCCTGCACCCTCCGCGCGCGGCGGCGGATGCGCCAATCGGAGAGGCGTCCCTGCAACTCCAGCGCGCACGGCGTGAACAGCAATGTCAGGGGCGAGGCAAACAGCACGCCAAAGGTGATGGCGGCGGCGAGCGGCGACCACCATTGGGTCGACGGCGCGTCGAACGTGATCTCGCGATTGGTGAAATCGATCGTCATGTGAAAGACGAGCGGCAGCAGGCCGAGCACAGTCGTCAGCTTGGTCAGGATGACGGGCCGCAGCCGCTGCACGCCGGTCAGCAGCAACGCATCGCGCCGCGATTTCGCGGTCTTCTTGAGATGATCGTAGGTGTCGATCAACACGATATTGTTGTTGACGATGATGCCGGCGAGCGCGATGACGCCGATACCGGTCATCACGATGCCGAACGGCTGGTGCAGGATGAGCAGGCCGAACATGACGCCGATCGACGACATGACGACGGCGGTCAGGACCAAGAAGACCGAGAAGAAGCTGTTGAACTGCAGCAGCAGGATGAGGGTGATCAGGAACATGGTGGCCACAGCGGCCAGGGTCAGGAAGTTGGCGGATTCCGCGCGATCCTCTTCCTCGCCTTTGAACGCGATATTGACCGACGGATCGAGGCCCGGATTTGTGCCAAGCCAGGCTTTGATCGTCTCCAGCTCGGCATAGGCCTGGACACCGGGCTTTACGTCGGCCTCGACATCGATGACGCGCGTGCCGTCGACCCGGTGGACCAGCGCGAGTTTCGGCTTCGCGGTGCGACTGACGAAATTGCTGAGCGGGACGGAGCCGCCGCCAATCGGGATGCGAAGCTGATCGAGCTCGCTGATGTTGCGCACCTCCGAAGGGAAGCGCGCGACAATGTCGATCTCGTCATCGGCATCGTCCGGCCGATAGTCGCCGAACTTGAGGCCACGGGTCACCAGCTGGATAACGTCGCCGACGGCGGTGACATCGAGGCCGTACTTGGCCGCTTCGCCGCGATCGACATCCAGCTCCCATTCGATGCCTGGAACGGGCCGTGAATCCTGCACGTCCACCAGGCCGGGCATTGTTTCCAGTTTCTTGCGAACCAGATCGGCGGCCGCCTCGAGCGCCGCAAAGTTGGGCGAGGTCAGCTGCAACGAGACCGCCTTGCCGCCGCTGGGGCCACCTTCTTCCTTCGTAAGCTCGATCCGCAAGCCGGGGATCGACGCGGTGCGGTCACGGATGTCCGACAGGATGGCGTCGACCTTGCGCCTGGCGTCCCAATCCGCGAACTCCAGCGTGATCGTGCCGATCACGTCCTCCGCCAGCTCCTCGCCGCCGGAGCGGCCACCGACATCGGCCTTGGTGACGCTGTAGACGCTGCTGAGATCGTGATGCTGGCTATTCATCGCCAGCACGTCGCGCTCCACCGCCTTGACCAGATTGTCACGCTCATTCACCGACATGTTGCCGCGCGCATGGATCTGGACCTGCGCGACGTTGGGCTCCGTATCGGGGAAGAACTCCACGCCGGCGCTGAAGATAGAGGATGCGGCGACCGTGCCGATCAGGATTCCGAGGCCCACAAAGATGACGATGACCGGATGCCGGAGCGCGCCGCGCAGAGCGATCAGGTAGAACCAATCCAGTCCCCGCGCGCGCGCAAGCTGTTGTTCCGCCGACAGACGCTCGGCCTGGGCGGCGTGGAGGTCTTCGCCGTTCGGCTTGCCGATCAGGGCGCCTATGCAGGGAATGAAGATCATCGCCATCAGCAACGAGGCGAACAAGGTCGCCGTCAGCGTGATGGGGAGGTACTTCATGAATTCGCCGGTGGTGCCGGGCCAGAACGCCATCGGGCCGAAGGCGGCGATGATGGTCGTGATGGAGGAGAAGATCGGCCAAGCCATGCGCTTGGTTGCTTCGGCATAGGCGGTGCGTCGATCCATTCCGTTCAGCATGCAGCGATCGGCGAATTCGACCAGGATGATGGCGCCGTCGACCAGCATGCCGGTCGCCATGATCAAGCTGAACAAGACGACGATGTTGATGCTGATGCCGAAGCCGGCCAGCATCATGATGCCGATCAGGAACGAGCCGGGGACGGCGATGCCGACGATCAGGCCGCCGCGCAAGCCCAACGATGCGACGATCACGATCAAGACCAGCAGGACCGCCGTGATGAGGCTGTTCTCCAGCTCGCCCAGCATGTCGCGGATTTCCTTGGAGCTGTCCTGCGAGAACGTGACCTTGACCTGCGATGGCCAGGACTTGCTTTCCTCCGCCACCAGGGCGCGCACCTGGTTGATGGTCTCGATGATGTTCTCACCGGCGCGCTTCGACACTTCGATGCCGATGGCCGGCAGGCCGTCGATCCGGGCGACGGATTCAGGATCCTTGAAAGTACGGCGCAGGCTCGCGATGTCCTTGACCCGGACCACGGCGTCGCCGTTGACCTTCAGCGGCATCTCGAGAATGTCGTCGCCGGATTCGAACAGACCCGGCACTTTGATGGCGAAACGACCCTGTCCAGTGTCCATGGTTCCGGCGGCGACTAGGCGGTTGGAACGGGCAACGATCGTGCCGATCTGGTCCAGCGACAGCCCGTACGCTTCGATGCGCAGCGGGTCGATGATGAGCTCGACCAGTTCTTCGCGTTCGCCGCTCATGGTCGCTTCGAGGACGGCGGGGATGGCCTCAATCTTGTCCTGCAGGCGATCGGCGAGGGTGCGTAGGGAACGTTCCGGCACGTCGCCGGATAGAGTGACGACCAGGACCGGAAAACGGCTGAAGGCAACCTCGAAGACCTGCGGCTCGTCGGCGTCGTCGGGCAAATCGGGCTTTGCCAGATCGACCTGCTCGCGCACGTCGTCCAGCGCCTTGTCGATGTCGTAGCCGGCCTGGAACTCCAGCACCACGCTGCCGCCGCCGGGGTAGGTGAGGGAGCGGAATTCCTTCAACCCCTCGATGGTGCGCATCTTCTGCTCCATCGGGCGGGCCAGCAGGCGTTCCGCATCGTCGGGCGAGACGCCCTCCAGCGTCATGTTGACGTAGATGAAGGGCAGCTGGATATCGGGCCACAGCTCCTTCGGCAGGTTCTTGTACGTGACCCAGCCGGCACCCAGCAGAAGCACCAACGCCGCCAGCACGACGCGGCTGTTGGCGATGATCCCCTCGACCAGCCTGTTCATTGAGGATTGCCGTCGGTTGCGGCGGGCTTGGAATCGACCGGATGCACGAGCTGGCCATCGACGACGAAGTCCTGCCCGACCACGACCAGCCGCGCGCTCGGGGGAAGGCCCGTGATCCACAGGCCATTGGTGTCCTCCCGCAAAATCTCGACCGGCTTGAAGTGGACGAGGTTGGATTCGTCCACCACCTTCACGCCGACCTCGCCATTCGACCCCAGCGTCAGGACGGCCGGTGAAATGCGATGCGCGGGAACGTCGCCCACTGGTATGACGAGTTCCGCCGATAGGCCGTCGCGAATCCCGTAATCGGCGTTGGGCACCTCCACTTCGATGCGGAAGGTGCGCGTTTCCGTATCCGCGCGCGCCGCGATGAAACGCAAGGCCCCGACCACCTCGCGGCCGTCGAGCAGGCGGGCACGTGCGGGCCCGCCGACCTCGAGCTGGCCCACGTCGCGCTCGGTCGCGTAGCCCAGCAGGACAATTGGATCAAGATCGATGATGGTGGCGACCGGATCGGCGATCTGGAGATAATGACCGACTTCGGCGTCGCGCTGGTCCAGCACGCCCTCGATCGGCGCCTTGATCGAGAGGTGCGAAATCTCGACCTCCATGCTCGTGACCTGGGCCTGCGCGAGCGCCTGATTGGCTGCCAGTTCCGCCAGGTTGAGCTTGGGCGCGAAGCCCTTTTCGGCCAGGCGCCTCGATGCTTCGGATTCGGCCTTGCGCTGCTGCAGCAGGGCCTTGGCCTCTGCCAGCCGCGCAGCGCGATCGGAGCCGTCCAGCACGGCGATCAAATCGCCCTTGTGCACCAGCGCGCCTTCCTCGACCGGGATCTCCACCACGCGGCCGATCGTCTCGGCGCGCACTTCGACGACACGGTCAGCCTCGGTGCGTCCACGCAGCACGATTGTGCGCGGCTGTGGCTCGGCCTTCGAGGTCGCGACTTGGACGCTGACGATCTCGCCTGGCTTGGCGGCCGGCTGTTCCTCGGGCGCGGCAGGCGATTCGGCGGCGTTCGCTTCGGCCTGCTGGGCTGGCTGTGGCTCCGGCAGTTGCGCGGCCTCGGCTGTCACCGCCGGCACCGATCTGGCCGGCTCGTCCGACTTGTACAGCATGCCGGAGGCCAGCCAAGCCGCGGCCAGCAGCGCGATTGTTCCGGCAATCAAATATGAACGTCGCATGGTCACGTCGTCGTTTCGTCGGTCTCGTCCAAATGGCTCGCCAATTCAGCGCCGGAGCGAGCAGGCTTCCGGCGCTCGGTCGGCGGTCATCCGTTCAATTCAGCGCTCAAACATGAGTGAAGGGCCGTGAGCGGGTTCTTATGCTTGTTATTTGCGGCCGTGATGGACCTGCAGGCTCTGCACGATCTCCATCAACTTGTCCCGTTCCATCAAAAATAGGTTCCGGCCCTTCCGCTTCAACAGGCCGGACGGATAAAGCTGGCTGATCGCCCTGTTAACCGTTTCCCGGGTCGTGCCGGTGAGGCTGGCGATCTCGTGCATCGGCGGCAGCGGCCGGACCACCCACAATCCCGGCACCGCCACATCCGGCTTGGCCATGCGCAGGAGTTCGGCGTAGACCCGCTGCGCGGCCTGAAGCGTCGCCAGTTCCATGATACGAATGCCGGTCGTGCGCACGATCGTCGACAGGCGCTGCAGCACGCCGAAAGCCATCGGCGCATGCTTCATCAGCAGGTCGCGGAACAGCTCCGCCGGCATGATCGCGACATCGGTCGGCTCCATCGCCGTGACCGTGGCCGAGCGCGGCTCCTGGTCGATCGCGGCCAGCTCTCCAAACATATCGCCGGGGCGGATGATGCCGAGGGTGACTTCCCGCCCCGCCGGGGAGAAGGT
>DASYRS010000222.1:0-14653 GCA_036004205.1 Dongiaceae bacterium | reverse complement strand
CTGGCGGATCTGCGGATGCATCGGGCAGGTATAGATCGTGCTTGCCGGCGCTTGTTCCGCTTTTCTGCTCTGGGCGGCGGACGGCTTCGGACCGGTGGCGGTCATCGATGCATCGTCGCCGTGTGGATGATGATCGTGCTGCGCGTGATCATGGCTTGGCATCGTCATCTCTCTCTTCCACCTGGATTGTTGCGACGCGACGGAGCCGGTTCCGACCGCGCCCCCAACCTTGATCCTTGCCATGGCGGGAAGGTCAATGCCTTTCCTTTTACGTAGAGTTACGGATTGTGTTTCGCGCTGGCGCGGCCAAAGCTTGCCTGCGAAGGTCGCAGGAAAGCGAGACGCGGATCCGGCCGATGACTCGGATGAAACGCATGGAGCAACACGGTCCGCACCCGCGCCGCCAGCGCGGGAGATGGTTGATCTTGTGCCTGCTCTCCATGAGCGTTCTCTTCGCATCGCTCGGCCAGTCGGCGCCGGCGCAAGCCAACATCACCGCCTTCCAGTACGTCGCCACTGCCGCCGATGCCGGTCTCGATTGCGACCACGCATTGGCGGGGGGCCATTGCTGCGGTGTGACGGCCTGCACCGGCTATGCGCAGATCGAGTCGCCGTTCGCCGCACCCGCCGAGATGTCCAGCGGACATCCGCCTGCGATCACACCAGGCATTCGCGTCGGTCGGATGCCGAGGCCCAGTCTGCAGCCACCGAAGCGCTCCAGCCAGGCGTGACCCGGCGCGGCTCGAGCCGCCCGGACGGCTGAATTTCAGCCGGTCGCCTGACGCAACGGGGTTGCTTTTCACCCCCACGCTCTCCCGTTGCGCGCCTCGGTCCAGACATCGCGAAGGAACAAGCCATGTCCGCACAGATTCAAGCTCCCGCTGTACCCGCCACACGCCGCCTTGCTCTGATCCCCGTGGGATTGAGCCTCGGTCTGCTGCTCGCTATCTCGTACGTTCTTTGCGTCGCCCTCGGCCTCGTCTGGTGGGATGCCGGTCTGCATCAACCCTGGCTGCAATTCCTGCCGGGATTCACGTGGCTCAGCTGGGGAAGCTTCGTTCTCGGCCTCGCCGAATCATTCGCCTATGGCTGGTACGTCGCTCTCGTCTTTACGCCCTTGTTCAATATCTTCAACGCGCGCTTCGGGTAAGGGAGATCATCCGATGTCACACAGTCACACCGACGACGATCACCCTCGCGCTTCGGGTTTCTGGAAATCGAAGGCGGGCCTGGTGACGGCGGGGTTCCTGATCGTCGGCCTGTTCTTCCTGGTGTCGGAGCACCGCGCGCATCTGCTCGGCATTCTGCCGTATCTGCTCATTCTGGCATGCCCGCTGATGCATCTCTTCATGCATCGAGGGCACGGCAGCCACCACCATGGAACACAGACCCGCAAGCCGGACTCGGGAGCGGATTCATGACACAGCAGCCATCGGCATACGGCCTGTGGGGACTGGTCGTTCTCAATTCGATCGTCTTCATCCTTTTTGCATTCAGCTTCTTCAAGCCGCGTACCAGGCGGGATTGGCGATCGTTCGGCGTATTCAGCGCTTTCCTGGTGGCGTTGTTCGCGGAGATGTACGGTTTCCCGCTCAGCATCTATCTGCTGTCCGGTTGGCTGCAGAGCCGCTATCCCGACATCAACTGGCTCTCGCACGATGCCGGGCATCTGCTGGAGATGATGTTCGGCTGGCGCGCCAATCCGCATTTCGGACCGTTCCATCTCCTCAGCTTCGCGTTGATCGGCGGAGGATTCATCCTGATCGCGGCGGCCTGGCAGGTGCTCTACGACGCGCAAAGGCAGAGAGCGCTCGCGACCGGCGGGCCCTACAGCTATGTGCGCCATCCGCAATATGCCGGCTTCATCCTCGTGCTCGCCGGCTTTCTCGTTCAATGGCCGACCTTGCTGACTCTCGCGATGTTCCCGTTTCTGGTCATCATGTATGCACGGCTGGCGAAGCAGGAGGAGAATGAGTCGCGGGCGGCGTTCGGCGATGCCTATGATCGCTACGCCGCGCGCGTGCCGGCCTTCCTGCCGCGCTGGGCTCGGCTCAAGAAGGGCGCTCTTGGGTCGCCGTGAGAGCGGAGCCTACTCCGTCACCGTGAACTTCGCGATCGCCAGCTCCACATAGGCGTCGTCGCGCATCAGGCGGGCTTCGTACTCGCCGGGCGCCAGCGCGTCGCCGAAATCCTCGGTCTTGAAGGTGGTCGTGCCGTCGATGGTGGCGTTGGTGTAGAGATAGCCGAGATAGGCGTAGAGGTCCGGGTCGCCCGCGCCATAGATGCCGATCCAGTCGAACTTGTTGCCGGGCGCGGCCTTCCAGGACACCTCGATCGGATCGCCGGACTTGATCTTGGCCTGCGCCACCGCGACGTGCGGCTTCGCGGCGGGATCGACCACCCAGAACGGCGCGCTGGCGAGGCGCTTGCCGTCGGCATCGGCGACCGCCGCCAGGTATTCGCCGGGCACGAGGCGCGCGGTACCGAACGGCGCCGCCAGATGATCGGCCGGATCGCACGGCACCGAGGTGATGGCGGCATCGCCCTCCTTCGCGCCGACGGGATAGACGCCGATCACGCCCAGCTTCTCCTGCTTCTGGGTCGCGACCCGGATCACGAACACGCCGCCTGGCACCACCAGGCGCGGCTCGACCGCCACCAAATCTGGCGTCGGCGCGGCGTCGACCTCGAAGGTCGTCACCAAAGCGCGATGATCGGCGGGCCACGGCATGACCACGATATCGACGTCGGGATTCTTCGGCTCGCCCACGATCTCGCTTTTCACGGCCTTGGCGCCGATCGCATAGATGTAGTCGATGCGGTCATGGGTCTCCTGCGGGCGCACGAACGGATAGGGATAGCCCGGGGTCCAGGTGAAGCCGGGCTTGGCGACCGGGTCGGGATGCACCGCGCGGTAGGAATCGATGAAGCCGTTATCGGCCAGCAGCTTGCTCTCCGGCCAGGCCACCGGATATTTCACCGCCTTGCGCACATTGGCGACCTCCTGGGTCCAGTCGAGGTGCGAGGGCGAGTTGAAATCGCCGGCCAGGATGGTGGGAACGCCCTTCGCCGCCACCTTCGGCAAGGCGGCCGCGAACGGCTCCAGCACATACATCCGGTTATCGGCCTCGAGCTGCAGCACGTCCGCCAGCGTCTGGCCGTCACGCACCGCTTCCGGCCCATAGGAATCCGACGGCAGATGCAAATTGCCGAGCGCGACCATCCGGCCATGCGCGGCCTCCACATAGACGAAGCCGGTCCCGTCCTCCTCGCCATAGAACAACGGCACGCGCGAGATGACGTGCACGCGCTCATCGACATAGGACCAGCCGAGCATGTCGGCGATCCTGCGCGAATTGCCTTCCGGCTCCTGCAGCGCGACCACGTCGGGATCGGCCGCTTTGATCGCGGCGACGACCTGCGCCAGGCTGAGCTGGACACCGCTGCGCCAGATGTTGAAACCCATCACCTTGAGCTCGACCGGCTCCGCTTGCGCCGCCATCGGCGCCAGCACCAGACTTGCGGCCAGCCAAGCGAATACCCACCGAAACAGGCGCATAGCGTCCCCCCTCTAGCGACTGAGCCCAGGGGTTCAGCTTGGCACGGGCGGCTTTCGCCGCTCAAGAGTTTATTGAATGACCATTCAATGAATGGCGGATGCGGGGCAATGCCGCCCAGCTTGCGGCAATATGGCCGTTGCGGCGAACGGGCTAGGCGCCTAGACAGGTGCCGTCTCTGGGGAGTAGCCGCCCTCTGTAAGAGGGGAATGCGTCAACAGACTTGGTATCGGCCTCGGCCGCTGCCATGGCGCATTCGGCCGATGCTTGGCGAGACCTTTGACTTGCTTGCGCTTCACCCGCGGGATCGGGCGGCGCGGGAAAGTCGAAAGGTATTCGCCCGGTCCCGCCAGTCGGTCTCATGGAACCCTTGCTCGTTTCAGCCGGTGTGGTCGCGATCGCCGAGATCGGCGACAAGACCCAGCTGCTCGCCCTCATCCTCGCCGCGCGCTATCGCAAGCCGGTGCCGATCATCCTCGGCATCCTCATCGCCACTTTGGTCAATCACGGCCTGGCAGCCTGGCTCGGCGCGCTGGCCGCAAGCTGGCTTGGCGCCGATCTCATGCGCTGGATCCTCGGCATCGGTTTCATCGCGATGGCGGGCTGGTGCCTCATCCCCGACAAGGCCGAGGATGGCCCAAAGGCCGCCGCCAAGGCCGGCGCGTTCGTCGCTACCCTGATCGCCTTCTTCCTGCTGGAGATTGGCGACAAGACGCAGATCGCGACCATCGCGCTGGCGGCGCGGTTCCACGATCTGCTGCTGGTCACCGCCGGAACAACCCTCGGCATGATGCTGGTCAATGTGCCCGCCGTGCTATGCGGCCAAGGCCTCGCGCGGTTGGCGCCGTTGAAGCTGATCCGCATCCTGGCGGCATTCCTGTTCCTGATCCTCGGCGCGATGACGCTGCTGCGGCTCGATTTCGGGCTGATCGGGACTTGACGCTCGGCGTGGTTCCTGGCCAAAGTCCCGGCCGCTGACAACGCCTTCGGGGCCAGACCTTGCCGACGCGCTGACCGATCTCAGTTGAGTTCCGCAACTTAGGGCGACGCCGATCCCGACGGTCGGCGCCACCCGCGTCGTCATCGGGCGCATCGCGGCGGGCTGAGATCGGGACGGCATCCTTCCGCCGGTTCAGCCACTCCGCCGCCTTCTTCGCTCCCATACCGGCAAGCTCCTGGTGCCTATCGCAGGCACCGCCCGGTCCATTCTCAAGCCCGCCGACATGCAGCCCTTCCTCGAAGGAAGGCTGTCACCGTGCAACAGATCCTCCGCGTCACCTGGCAGGTGGCGCCGCTGCAATGCCCGCTCATCCGGCGCCATTGCAGCCGATGCAAGACCGCGATGCCGTTTGCCTGCAGCATGAAGTTCCGCACCAACGCGCAGAAGAAGCGCCTCGACGTCTGGCTGATCTATCGCTGCGCGGGCTGTGCCGCGACCTGGAACCTGCCGATCCACGAGCGCACCGCGATCGGCCACATCGCGCCCGAAGAATTCCAGGCGATCGCCCGCAACGATCCCGCCCTCGCCGCCCGCTACGCCTTCGACCGGGAGCGCCTGGCGCGCCACGGCGACCATGTAGAGGAAGGTGTCGGCGTGACGGTCAAATGGCTGTCGATCAGCGAGCCGTCGAGCCAGCCTTCAAACGTGGAGATATCGATCCGCCTTGCCCTGCCCTCGCGCATGCGCCTGGACCGCTTGCTGGCACAACAGCTTGGCATGGGCCGCGGCCAGCTTCATGCGCTGCGGGAGATCGGACTCCTGGCGATCCTGCCGCATGCCCGCAACGGCCTGGGAAGCCCGATCATCGACGGACAACGGATTCTGCTGACGCTGGGCCAGGACGCCACCAGTCTACATCTGATGGCGGCCATCCGGAGTCGGACCATGTCGTGATCTGTCCACCGGCGCGATCGGCCGCCCTATGCGATCCGCCATGGCGGTTGCTTGCGGTTCTTGCCCGCCCAATAAAGGCAGATCAGGTTGCCCGCCGGATCGGCCAACCACGCTTCGCGCCACAACCAGCCCTGATCGGTGGGCCCGCTTTCAACGCGAAGGCCACTCTGCTTCAACGCGGCGACACGCGCGTCGAGATCATCGCACTCGAAATACACGTGCACACCCTCCCGATCCGGCGCCATCGGCGTATCACGATGTGACAGCGAAAAAGTGGCGTCGCCGTCCGGGCACTCGAAACGGGCATAGTGATCCGCCCGCACGATGAGCTTCAATCCAAGAGCCTCATAGAACGCGATGGAAGCGGCCAGATCGTGCGCCGGCGCGGTCACCTGGTTCAAATTCATCGGCCATGCTCCAATGACAGACGGTCATATGGAGCATGGCACCGCCGACATCATGGTCAAGACTTGTCGCCCGGCGCCACGCGCAGGATCTGCCCGTCATCCTCGTCGGTCAGGAGGTAGAGATAGCCGTCCGGGCCCTGCACCACGTCGCGGATGCGCTGGCCCATGCCTTCCAGCAGGCGCTCCTCCTTGATGATGCGGGTGCCGTCGATCTCCAGCCGCACCAGCAATTGGAACTTGAGCGCGCCGACGAACAGATTGCCGCGCCAGGCGGGGAACTTGTCGCCGGTATAGAAGGTCATGCCGGACGGCGCGATCGAGGGATCCCAGTAATAGGCCGGCTGCTCGAGGCCGGGCTTGGACGTGCCCTCGCCGATCTGGGCGCCGGAATATTCGCGGCCGTAGGAGATGACCGGCCAGCCGTAATTCCTGCCCGGCTTCGGCACGTTGATCTCGTCGCCGCCGCGCGCGCCGTGCTCGGCGGTCCACAATTCGCCGGTATCGGGATTGAGCGTCGCGCCCTGCGCGTTGCGGTGACCCAGCGAATAGATGTCGGGCGAATAGCCGGCATTGTCCACGAACGGATTGTCCTTGGGGATCGTGCCGTCGCGGTTGATGCGCACCAGCTTGCCGATCTGGGCCTTCATGTCGGGGATGTATTCGCGCCGGTTGCGATCGCCGAGCGTGACGATCAGCGTGCCGTCCTTGAGGAACACCAGGCGCGAACCGAAATGATGCCCGCTGTCGAGCTTCGGCTGCTGGCGAAAGATGACTTCGAGCTGGTCCAGGCGATCGCCCGCGAGCTTGCCGCGCGCGACCGCCGTGCCCCCGCCTTCGCCGCCCGGCTCGGCGTACGAAAGATAGACCAGCTGGTTCGCGGCGAAATCCGGATCGAGCGCCACGTCGAGCAGGCCGCCCTGCCCGTTCTCATAGACTTCGGGAACGCCCGCCAGCGGCTCCGATATCCGCCCGTCCTGCGCCACGATCCGCAGCCGGCCGGGGCGTTCGGTCACCAGCATCCGGCCGTCCGGCAGGAAGGCAAGGCCCCACGGGTGCTCCAGCCCATCCGCCACCGTCACAACGGACAGCGGGCCCGCCTGGGACTGATAGCTTTCGGCAGCCGTGGCGGCGGGGCCGTCGATCAAGAGTGCTGACGACGCGACGATGCCGCCGATCCAGCGCAAAAGCATCCCGGCCTCCGCTCAAGGTTTTATTTCGGACAGATTGGGACCATTGTCATGGTTGGCAAGTCCCGGGGAAAGGCCGCGGCGAGACCCTTCTAGTTCAAATCCGCCGGCGCCGTTTTCATCCCGGATTCCCGCACAAGGGTCGGTGTAGCTGTCCGCAAATCATCGATCGCGCCCGGAGATTCGCTGGAATTCAGCTGGCGTTCATCATGATCTTGGTTGGATAGGGCCGCTCAGTCACATGTCGTGCTGTCTTGATCGAGGGAAAGACCGCTATGGCAAATTATCGCTGTTACTTCGTCAATAATCTGGACGAGATTCAGGCCGCAGAGAGCTTCGATTGCACGGAAGATGCGGAAGCCTTGCTGAAAGCCAGCGATCTCGCGGCGTCGCAGTCCTTGGATATCGAGATCTGGAGCGGTGCCCGGCTGGTCGGGCGGCTGGCTCCCACGACGACGACGCAATAGGTCGAGCTTTACGCTCTAAGCGCCGCTCTTCAGCAGCGTCTGCAGCGTTTCCATGAGCGAGCGGATGCGGTCCGCTTCCTCGCGCGTGGTGTCGGCGAGGGATTTCATCTCCTGCGCCACCACGGCGAAGCCGGCACCGTGCTCGGCCGCGCGCGCGGCTTCGATGCGGGCGTTCAGAGCCAGCAGCTTCAAGGTGCGCAATTCGCCGAGGATGTGCTGCACCGCCTCGACGATATCGTTGCTGGTGCCGGAAATGCGGCTGACCAGCTCCTCCAGCTTTCCCTCTTGCAGCTTCTGCGGCGAGATGTCGATGCAGACACCTTCCAGGAACAGGAGCTGGCCGTTATCGTCGAAAACGCCGGCGCCGCTTTCGTGGATCCAGATCGGATTGCCGTCGCGCTTCACCAGGCGATAGTCGATTTCCCATTTGGACTTGGTATCGACCCCGGCGGCGACCGCGGCATCGACCGCGGAGCCATCCGCGGGGTACATGACGGACGTGAAGGTACGGACGCGGTTGCCGATGAAATCGGACGCTGGATAGCCGGTCATCGTCGAGATGCCGTCGGTCATGAACAGCATCGTGTAGCCGGCGTCGTTCTGGCATCGATAGAAGAAGCCATTGAGGCGGCTTGCGACGCTCTCGATGACATTCGATTGAACGGAATCGTACATACCGGCCACCATTCCTCAAAACCGCCGAACGGTGCGGCATAATCGCGGGAAGACGGTTAACAACCCGCAAACAAAAATGAGGACCAATTACGGCCCAATTGTCGTACGTGATGATGGTCAGGCATGCTTCAGATACGAAGACCGATCTGTCTTGTCGGGCAATGCGAATTCCCGGTCGTGGCCGAGGGCCGGAATGCGCGCCCGCGCGTTCGCCACCTCGGCCGGATCGATCGCGGCGAGGATGATCCCCTCTCCTTCGCCGCCATCCGCCAGCACGCGGCCCCAGGGGTCGATAATCAGCGAATGGCCGAAGCAATCCGCCCCGCCCGGCAGGGTGCCATATTGGCAGGGAGCCGCGACGTAGCAGCCGTTCTCGATGGCGCGAGCTCTTGTCAGCACATGCCAATGCGCTTCGCCCGTTACCCTCGTGAAAGCGGCGGGAACGGCCAGCAGCTCCGCGCCGGCCTGGGCCAGGCGGCGATAGAGATGCGGAAAACGCAGATCGTAGCAGATCGACAGGCCCATTTTGCATAGCTCGGTATCCGCCAGCACCGCGCAATCGCCGGGCGCGATGGTGGCCGATTCGCGCAACGGCGCGCCTTGCGTCAGCTCGACATCGAACATGTGGATCTTGTCGTAGCGCGCGGCGAGCGCACCCTTGGGGTCGACGAGATAGCCGCGATTGAAGATGCGGCCGTCGTCGCTGAGCACGCCCAGCGAGCCCAGCAGCAGCCAGACCCGGCGCTCGCGCGCCAGATCGCGGAACGCCTGCAAGACGGGATGGCGCTTTTCTTCGAAAGCTGCGGGGTGCAGCAGCCCGTCTTTCAGAGCCACGCCGGAGAAATATTCGGGCAGGCAGACGATCCGGGCGCCTTGATCGACGGCGGCGCGCGTCAGGCGCCCCGCGACCGCAATGTTCCGCTCGACCTCGGCAACCGCGCAGTTCTGCACGCAGGCGAGCTTGAAGGGTGCGGGCTGGGACATGGGTGCATCCTAGAGCCATCCCGCCATGCCGACAAACGCCCTCTCACGCGCCCTTCACGTAACCCGGCGCTTCCACGATCCGGCCGTCGCGCACGCGCATCAGATTGACGCCGCGCACCGAGCTTTCCTTGCCCTCGCCCCAATGATAGCGCCAGCGGATGATGCCGCGGTCGCCCGCGACCGTCACATCTTCCAGCTCGAAGAAAGCGCCGGGTGTGGTCGCGATCTGAGTCCACAGCGCGATGCAGGCTTGGCGTCCTTCATGGCGCGATCCGTCCGGCGCCGGCACCGTATTCTCGATCGCGCAATCGGCGGCCACCAGTTCCGCCAGCGCCGTCGGATCGTGCGACAGGAAGACTTCGTTGAACCGCCGCAGCACCGCCTCCGTGGTCGCGGGTCTCATGACCGCGCCGCCTTGCGCGCGTCCACCATTGCGGGCGGCGCATAAAAGATCTCGTCCTCTCCGAACGGCGCGAGGCCTTCCGCCGCAAGCGCCTCTTGCACCTTCGGCCGCTTCCCGACCGCAACCCTGAACGCCTGGAGCGCCGGCCATCGTCCGAGATCGATCTCCAGCCACGGCGACCAGTTGAGCACGACGAACAGATACGCATCGGCGACCGTGAAAGTCTCTCCGCTCAAGTAGGGACCGGCGATCTGCGTCGCCAGCCAGTCGAGGCGCTTCTGCACCAGCTCGAACAGCGCGCTCCTCGCGGACGCATAGCCCGGCCGGAACATGAGGACCATCGGCTTGTGCAATTCCGACGTGATGAAATTGAGCCAGGATTGGACCCGCGCGCGCTCGATCGTTCCCGCCTTCGGCAACAGAGTCGCATGCGGCTTGAGGTCGGCGAGATATTGGACGATCGCCGGCCCTTCGGTCAGCGCCGTCTCCTTGTCCAGCTCCAGCACCGGCACGTAGCCGTTGCCGTTGATGCCGAAAAAATCCGCGCCGGAACTGGTGCGGTGGGTCTGGCGGTCGACCTCGACCAGCTCGACCGGCAGGCCAAGCTCCCGGCAGACGATGTGGGGCGAGAGCGAGCAGGCGCCGGGATGCATGTAGAGCTTCATGGGTCCATCTCCTCATCTTGCGATTTTTGTACTGTTCCGCATAATATAATCCTCCGGCGTATCCCGGAGTCAAGAATTTTATGCGACATGGTACAAAATGACCGATGAGCCCAAGAAGCGCGGCCGGCCTCCGGCCTACGACCCGGACCGGGCCCTCAGCGGCGCGCGCGACGTGTTCTGGCAAACCGGCTATGCAGCGAGTTCGCTCGACGAATTGAGCGCCGCCATGGCGATGAACCGGCCCAGTGTCTATGGCGCCTTCGGCGACAAGGAGGCGTTGTACCTGAAGACGCTGGAGCGCTATCGCGACGACAGCCTTGGTGCCCTGCATGCGGCGCTGGACCCTACCCGGCCGCTGCGCGAGGGCCTCGCTACCGTCTATGCCAAATCGATCGAGATCTATCTCGGCGGCCCGGCGGCGCGCGGCTGCTTCCTGATCGGGACGGCGACGGTGGAAGCGGTGGGCAGCGCCGCCGTCCGGGACGTGCTGCGCGACAGCCTCCGCGCCTTCGAGCGCGTCATCGCGGATCGCCTGAAGCTGGCGAAGAGAAGTGGCGAGTTGGGTGCCAGGGCCGACCCCGCCGCCTTGGCCCTGGTGGCCTCCGCCATCATGCATTCGCTGGCGGTGCGGGCCCGCGCCGGCGACAAGCGCCCGACGCTGGAAGCGCTGGCGCAAGCCGGAATCGATCTGATCTGCAGTCAGTGAGGCCTGGAAGGAAGGCCCGGGGAGGGATCATCATCCCTGCCTATTTCGCCATGCTCCGTGATGATGGCCTTGAAGCCGCTCATGGGCGCGAAAAACGCCCGCTGGAGCTTCCCGATCTTGCTGCTGTCGACGACGAGGTAACTCTCGCGCGCCAGCGACAGCGCCTTCTGCTTCACCTGCGCCTCGTGAAAGTGCGCACAGGTGGCGCCGCGCTCGGCATCGACGCCCGCGGCCGAGAAGAACGCAACGTTGATGCCGAAGCTGCCCAGAATCTCGAGGTTGCTGCCGGAAAAGGATGCGGAGGCCGGATGATAGAGCCCGCCCAGCATCACCAGCGTGACATTCGGCTTGCGGGCCAGCCGCTCCGCGATGTTGAGGGCGTAACAGATCGCCGTGACCTTGCAATTGTCGGGAATCAGCTCGACCAGGTGCGCCAGGGTCGTGCCGCAATCGATGAAGATCGTCTCGTCGGGCCGCAGATGGCTGGCCGCATGGGTGCAGGCGTCGCGCTTGGCTGCGGCATGGCTGTCCGCGGCGGTCGCCAGTTCATAGGGCGCGTTCCCCTCGATCTGCGCCGGCGACATGATGTGGCCGCCAAGATAGGCGAACTGGTCCGGATGGCCGGCGATGTCGCGGCGCACCGTCATCTCCGACACGCCGAGCAGCTCGGCCGCCTGCTTGAGATGCATGACCCGCCGCTCCGTCAGCGCATTGACCAGGGTGATGATGCGCTTTGCCTTGCGGACGGTCATGGAATCGGCCTTTCGGACTCGGGGGGTGGCCCTTTGTAACAGATGTAACAATTTTTGTTAAGATGCGGAGTCCGATCCGTGAGCAATCCCGCAGGGTCGAAGTTGTTTTGACAGGTTGGACCAGAATTGGTTTAATTGGACCTGAAATGGCTCAGAAGCGGTCTAGTATCCCGCCCCAATCGGTTGCCATCTTGGTCCGGCCGCCGGGAAGTGGCTAGGATGGGCCGCCAAAGGTGAGCCATGGCCGTCCGGCGGATCAGGGAGCGCGCCGAGATCGATGTCTCAACGCCTAAGCAACGGGCCTAAGCAAGGGAGAGCGGAGGAATGAGCGACATCAAGATGTGGGGCAAGGATCCGTTCTGGGGCCTCGGCTACGAATTCGATCCGCAGTGGCTGCTCACCGACGAGCAGAAGAAACTGCAGAAGCAGCTGATCGACCTCTGCCAGACGTCGATGCGCGAGAACGCGGTGGAGAGCGACAAGAAGCTGCTCTATCCGCGCAAGAACTTCCAGACCCTTGCCAAGGCGGGCTTCCTCGGCCTGATCGTGCCGAAGGAGCTGGGCGGCATGGGACAGAACCATGTGGCCGCGGCGATGGCGGTGGAAACCATCGCGCGCTACGGCTGCCCCTCGACCGCCATGTGCTACACCATGCACACCGGCGCGGTCGCCGCGGCGCTGCTGCGCTATCACAACAACCCGGCGCTGAAGGACATCCTCAGCCGCATCGACAAGGATTGCCTGGTCGGCACGCTCTCCTATTCCGATCCGGAGACCGGCAGCCATTTCTGGTACCCGGTGTCGTCGAGCGCCAAGAAGGTCGACGGCGGCTGGCAGGTCACGAAGAAAGCGTCCTGGACCACCTCCGGCGGCTTCGCCGATTGGTATATCATCCAGACCACCAGCCCGGATTTCGGCGGCAACTACGCCAACCTCTCCTGCTTCCTCATCATGGGCAACGAGGTGGAAGCCGATCCCGCCAACTGGGACGGCCTTGGCCTGCGCGGCAACCAGTCCGGCCCGCTGGTGGTCAACAACAGGACCATCCCCGACAACCGCCTGGTCGGCCCGATCAATGACGGCGCCAATTCCAACGACGAATGCGTCGATCCGTTCTTCCTGCTGTGCTCGAGCGCCTGCTGGAACGGCATTTCGCTGGCGATGATCGACATCGCCAAGTCGCACACCACCAAGAAGAAGCACGTCGACGTGGGCCTGCGCGTGTGCGACTACCCGACCATCCAGGACTACGTGGGAGAAGCCATCATCGACACCAATGCCTGCCGCCTGATGGATTATTCCCTGGCGCAGGCGATGGATTCGGTGACCAACAATTGCGACTGGTCGATCCACAAGGACCTGACCGCCCTGCCGCGCGCGCAGTACCTGTCCTGGATGTGGCAGGTGAAGTTCGCGGCGGCGAAGAACGTCGCCCACGTCACCGACAAGATGCTGCATGCCTGCGGCGGCACCGGCTACAAGCCCGGCCTCGGCATCGAGCGCTACCTGCGCGACGGCAAGGCCGGCTGGGTGATGGGCCCGACCAACGAGGTGCTGCGGCAATTTGTTGGCAAGTACGCTCTCCTGGGCATCGAATCCCTCGATTACTGGAACCAGGCCATCAACGAGCGCGCCATCCAGAACGAAGTGAAGAAGATGACGCCCGAGCAGAAGAAGGCCCTGGCCCAGCAGCTCATGTCCGACGCCGCGGGCAAGGCGGCGCAGTAGTCTTTCTTCAATTCATGCGGAAAGGCCGGGCCGTCGCCCGGCCTTTTTGTTTGCCCCCGGTGGCACCGGCCACCTCGCCGTTGCGGTTCTCCGGCAACGAGCGGAGAATCCCGCTGTTCTCCATTGGAGCCCGCGGAAACCGAGGCGGAGAAGTGGTGCGAGCGCGTCTGTTCGGTCTTGCCTTCGTGGCACTCGTCTTTCCGGCGATCGCATCGGCGGACGGCACGCAGCAACCCAAATTCCCGCCCGGATTCGATTGCTCGGCCGTTGCCGCCGGCTCGCAGCGTCAGGCCTGCAACAGCTCGCACCTGGACCCGCCGATGGGCGCGGTTCCCGAGACCAAGCGCGTCCAACCGCAGACCATCGTCCCGCCGCCTCAGCCGCCAAAATTGCCGACCGCCAAGCCGCCGACCATTCCACGCCTGCCGGGGACCATCGACCCCGGCAATTAGGGAAGCGCGCTAAGCCCTGACCCTGGTCTTCTCCGGATCGTAGTGCGGGAAGCGCACGACCTTCGCCGGGATGCGTTTCATCTTGCCGTCGAGCTTCCCGACTTCCACCTCGGTGCCGAGCGCGGAATGGGTCACGTCGAGGCGCGCCAGGGCGATGGTCTTTTTCAGGATCGGCGAGCGGGTACCGCTGGTGACGACGCCGACCTGGTTGCGGCCGATGAAGACGCCATCGCCATGCACCGCCATCTCGTTGTCCGCGACGTCGAGGCCGATCAGTTGGCGTTGCGGATGCTCCTTGCGCTTGAGCAGCGCGTCGCGGCCGACGAAATCCTCGGTCTTGGTTTTCAGCGGCACGGTGAAGCCGATGCCGGCCTCGAACGGATCGGTCTGGTCGCAGAATTCGTAGCCGTAGAAGATGAGCCCGGCTTCGATCCGCAGCATGTCCAAAGCCTCGAGCCCGCACGGCGCGATGTCGAAGGGCTTGCCCGCTTCCGCGATCGCATCGAATACCGCGGGCGCATCCTTGGGATGGCAGAACACTTCGTAACCCAGCTCCCCGGTATAGCCGGTGCGCGACACCACAATCGGCGCGCCGTTGAAATCGCCGATCCGCCCGATGGTGAAGCGGAACCATTGCAGCTCCGCGATGCCGGTCTGCGCCGGCGGCGTCCATACCACCTGCTTCAGGATCTCGCGGCTCGACGGCCCCTGGACCGAGAGATTGTGCAACTGGTCGGTCGATGACCGCACCCAGGCACGCAGGCCCAGTTTCTGAC
>DASYRS010000221.1:0-1990 GCA_036004205.1 Dongiaceae bacterium | reverse complement strand
CAGATCGTCGCCGACATCGCGCGCGCCGACCTGACCGAGGAGAAAGTGCTGCAGGCCTCGTTCCGCGAACAGGGGGATCGCAAATGAGGCGCGTAGGGCAGGGCGGCATTGGCGGTAAACCCCTTCCCCCCTTGTGGGGGAAGGTTGGGATGGGGGGTGCCGCCGCACGACGCCCGACGAGAAGAGATGAGCTGTTTGACAATACGAAGCATGTGGTGGCCGGATCTCAAGCGTGCATCACGTTCAACAATGCTGCGGCGGCACCTCCCCATCCAGCTACGCCTAAGCTCACGTCGTTCGCTAAGGCTTCGCAACCTTCCCCCACGGAGGGGGGAAGGGGAGACGAAGGAGGCTAGCGATGACCGATGCCACCCTTCCGAGCCCGTTGCGGGAGCCCGCCGCCTTCTACCGCGATCCGCGGCTGCTGCGGCGCGCCTTGCCGGCGGTGTCGCTGGCGGCGGTACTGATCGCGATCTTTCTCATCAACGATCGCGCCATGAGTTATCGCGGCCTCGATCTGATGCTGAAATACGCGGTGCCGATCGCCTTCGCGACCATCGCGCAGATGTTCATCCTGACCGTGAACGACCTCGACCTCTCGACCGGTGCGTTCGTCGGGCTGGTCGCCTGCATCGCCGGCCTCTGGCTGGTGGATCAGCCGTTGCTCTGCATCCTGCTGCTGGCCGCTTGCGTCGCCGCCTACGCCGCGGTCGGTGCGCTGATCCATGTGCGGCGGCTGCCCAGCATCGTGGTGACCCTCGGCATGTCCTTCGTCTGGCTCGGCCTCGCGGTGATCCTGATGCCGACGCCCGCCGGCACCGTCCCGGAATGGCTGAAGGGCATGATGAGCTGGAAGGCGCCGCTGGTTCCGTTCCCGATCCTCGCTTGCGCCTTGCTGGCGCTGGTGGCGCATGTGGGCCTGATGGAATCCTCCTATGGCGCCATCCTGCGCGGGGCAGGGGGCAATGCCACCGCCATCGATCGCGCCGGCTGGTCGCTACTCAAGATCCGTATGCTGATGTATGCGCTGGCGGGCGTCTTCAACGTCCTGGCCGGGCTGTCGCTGATCGGGCTCACCACCTCACCGGACGCCCATATCGCCGACCGCTATACCTTGCTGTCGATCGCCGGCGTGATCCTGGGCGGCGGCGAGTTCGTCGGCGGGCGGGTTTCGCCCATCGGCGCGGTGATCGGCGCCGTCACGCTGACCCTGACCGGCTCGTTCCTGATTTTCATGCGCATCTCGCCGGACTGGCAGATCGGCGCGCAGGGTGCGGTCCTCATCGTCGTCCTCGCTTTGCGCGCCCTCATCAAGCTGAGGGAGGCGAAATGAAGGCCGTCGCCGCCCGTCTCGGCAACCAGCCCTGGCTGCTCTCGTTCCTGGGGGCGCTGGCGGTCTGGCTCGCCACCATCCTCTTTACCGAAGGGAAGGGCGGCGGAGAAGTCATCACGGCGGCTCTGTCCTTCTCCACCTTCACGGTGATCGTCGGCATCGGCCAGATGTTCGTCATCACCACCGGCCCGGGCAATGTCGATCTCTCGATCCCATCGACCATCGCGCTGGCCGGCGGCATCGCCATGAAAATCATGGACGGGCAGGATGGTCTGATCTGGCTGGGTCTCCTGGCCTGCATCGGCGCGGGGCTCGCGGTCGGCGCCTTCAACTACGCCCTCATCCGCATCCTCAAGATCCCGCCCATCATCGCGACCCTGTCATCCAGCCTGATCGTCATGTCGACCGCGATCTCCTACGGCCGCGGGCTGCAGATCAAGCCGCCGCCCAGCTTCGCCGATTTCACCACCCAGCAGGTCGCCGGCATTCCGCTGCTGTCCGTCTGCGCCATCCTGTTCGCTGGTGTGATGGCGGTGATCCTGCAGCGTACGATCTACGGCCGCGCCACCCTCGCGATCGGGCAGAACATGCGCGCCGCGCACCTGGCCGGCGTGCAGGTCGAGCGCACCCGCTGCATCACCTACCTGATGAGTGCGG
>DASYRS010000220.1:0-1871 GCA_036004205.1 Dongiaceae bacterium | reverse complement strand
TCCAAGCGGACGGCACGCGCGGCGGCGGCTTGATCGACAGCCAGCGCAACCTGATGACCGCCGATACGCAAGACCTGGATGGCGCTCTCAATGTGTTGTCATTGGTCGAATGGGTGCTGCTCGCGGCCGGGTTGATCCTGGGCGGCGTCATCGCCTACTTCACCGCGCGCTCCATCGTCCCGGCGGTGCGCCAGATCACCGACGCCATGAGCCGCCTGGCCAAGGGCGACGACAAGTTCGCCTTCCCGGAGCGAATCTCGCGCGACGAGATCGGCGAAATGTGGACCGCCATGACCGCCTTGACCGCGACGGCACGCGAGGCGTTCCAGCTCGGCGAGATGACGCGGCAGTTGCCGGTCAACGTGCTGGTGGCCGATGCCCGCAACGAGTTCAAGATCACCTATGCCAACGACAAGGCCAAGGAACTGATCAAGGAACTGCACGGCAAGGGCCTGCTGCCGATCGATCCGGCGCGCGTCATCGGTACCTCGTTCGACGTCTTCCACAAGAATCCGGAGCATCAGCGCAAGCTGCTCTCCAATCCCGCCAATCTGCCTTATCAGACCAAGATCAAGCTGGGCGGCGACCAGGCCGACCTCAAGGTCTCTGCGGTGCGCGACCGCGATGGCAACTACATCGGCCCGATGGTGATCTGGACCATGGTGACGCGCCAGTTCCAGATCGCGAACCGGGTGCAGGACGTGGTCGGCGTGGTCGCATCCGCCGCCAACGAGATGCAATCGACCGCCCAGGCGCTGAGCGCCACGGCGGAGGAGACCTCGCGCCAGTCGCAGACCGTCGCGGCGGCATCGGAGCAGGCGACGACCAACGTGCAGACAGTTGCTTCCGCCACCGAGGAACTATCGACCTCGATCGCCGAGATCAGCCGCCAGGTCCAGCGCTCGTCCGAGGTTGCCCGCAACGCCGTTACCGAGGCCGAACGGGCATCGACGACCGTCAAGGATCTTTCGGACTCGGCTCAGAAGGTGGGCGAGGTTGTCAACCTCATCAGCGATATCGCGGCCCAGACCAATCTGCTCGCGCTCAACGCCACGATCGAGGCAGCGCGCGCCGGCGAGGCCGGCAAGGGTTTCGCCGTGGTTGCCTCGGAGGTGAAGAACCTCGCGACCCAGACCGCCAAGGCGACGGAAGAGATCGTCACCCAGGTCTCCGCCATCCGCTCGGCGGTCGATGCTTCCGTGCACGCGATCCAGCAGGTCGGCACCACCATCGCCGAGATGGACCAGATCTCCACCGCCATCTCGAGCGCGGTGGAGCAGCAGGGCGCCGCCACCCAGGAGATCGCGCGCAATGTGCAGGAAGCTTCGTCCGGCACGCGCGAGGTATCGGCCAATATCCTCGGCGTCAACGAGGCGGCGACCGAAACCGGCCGCTCTTCCGGCCAATTGCTGGGTGCCGCGGGCGAGCTCGCCAAGCAGGCCGAAACCCTGCGCGGCGAGGTCAATGACTTCCTGGATTATCTGAAGAGCGCGTAGGTCGCGACCGCATCGAACCCGGCTGGCATGCGCCGGCCGGGCTTTTCTTTGACCGCAATCCGGAATCCAGCTTAGCGCTTCTGCGGCTTGGCGGCCGACGCGCGCGCGTCTTCGGCGATCAGGCGGGCGAGGATGTCGCGCCAGCGCAAGGCCGGCGCGTTGTAGCGCACTTCCAGCCCTTGCGCGTCGTTGCGCACCACCACGCCGTAGGTCGGCAAGGCACGCTGCTTGCCGTCGAGCGACAGCACGAACGAGAATTCGATCTTCTGCCGCAAGGCGATCCAGTCCGGCGCCCCGGCCACCAGCACGTCGACGATGTTCATGTTGACGATCTCGCGCGGATGCCCGTCGAGCATCACGTAGAGATTGCCCAGT
>DASYRS010000219.1:0-1636 GCA_036004205.1 Dongiaceae bacterium | reverse complement strand
GGCGCGGCTTATCTGGTCTATCTCGGCCTCGGCATGCTGCGCAGCGCTTGGCGCGGCGGCGCGATCGAACCGGCGCCGGCATTGGCCGGCCGGCGGACCTTCTTGCGCTCCCTCGGGGTGCAGCTATCGAACCCCAAGGCGGCGGTGTTCTTCGGCTCGATCTTCGTGACGCTGCTGCCGGCCGCGGCGCCGCTCTGGGTGAAGGGCGGGGCGCTCGCCATCCTCGGCATCAACGAGTTCGGTTTCTACGGTCTGGTCGCGCTGGTGCTGTCGGCGCCGCGCCCACGGCGGATCTATCAGAATGCCAAGCGCGGCCTCGATGCGCTGTTCGGCGGGTTCTTGACGGCGCTAGGGTTGAAGCTGGCGCTGGAACGGTAAGAGCGGGCCGCGGCCCGGTGGTTTTGAAGTCAAGGAGACGGACATGAGAGTCTATTACGATCGCGATGCCGACGTGAACCTGATCAAGGGGAAGAACGTTGCCGTCGTCGGCTATGGCAGCCAGGGCCACGCCCACGCGCTGAACCTCAAGGACAGCGGCGTCAAGGAAGTGCGGGTGGCGCTGCGCGCCGGCTCCGCCACCGCCAAGAAGGCGGAGAATGCCGGCCTCAAAGTCATGACGCCGGCGGACGCAGCCAAGTGGGCCGACCTCGTCATGGTGCTGACGCCGGACGAGCTGCAGGCAAAGCTCTATGCCGAGGACCTCGCGCCCAATATGAAGCAGGGCGCGGCGCTTGCCTTCGCGCACGGTCTCAACATCCACTTCAAGCTGATCGAGCCGCGGGCCGACCTCGACGTGCTGATGGTGGCCCCCAAGGGCCCCGGCCACACCGTGCGCGGCGAATATCTGAAGGGCGGCGGCGTGCCGTGCCTGGTCGCGGTGGCGCAGAACGCCTCGGGCAATGCGCTGGAGCTCGGCCTCTCTTACGCCAGCGCGATCGGCGGCGGGCGCTCCGGCATCATCGAGACCAACTTCCGCGAGGAATGCGAAACCGACCTGTTCGGCGAACAGGTGGTGCTGTGCGGCGGCCTCACGTCCCTGATCCAGGCCGGCTACGAGACCCTGGTCGAGGCGGGATATGCCCCGGAAATGGCCTATTTCGAGTGCCTGCACGAGGTGAAGCTGATCGTCGACCTGATCTATGAGGGCGGCATCGCCAATATGCGCTATTCGATCTCCAACACGGCCGAATATGGCGACTATACGCGCGGTCCGCGCATCGTCACCGAAGAGACCAAGCGCGAAATGAAGCGCATTCTGGACGATATCCAGTCCGGCCGCTTCGCGCGCGACTGGGTGCTGGAGAACCAGGCAGGAGCGCCGAGCTTCCATGCCATGCGCGCCAAGATGAGTTCGCATCCGATCGTAGATGTCGGCGAAAAACTGCGCGGCATGATGCAGTGGTCGAAGTCGAACCGCCTGGTGGACAGGAAGCGGAACTGACCGCGGCCCGCTACGCCAGCGGCAGGCGGATATCGGTGCGCAGTTCGTCCGGCGGCGTGGTCCGCGGGTCGTTGACGTACAACTCGATCGGCGGAGCGTCGCGCGGCTCTTCGCCAGACTGCGGCAGCCATTTGCCGTAGAGCCATTCGTATGCGCTTGCGAGCGTTGCATAGGGGCCCTTGTGCGCCATGACCG
>DASYRS010000218.1:0-3486 GCA_036004205.1 Dongiaceae bacterium | reverse complement strand
ATCGGCCGCCGGCAGCCGCGCGCGGATCTCGCGCACCACGCCTAGCCCGCCGATGCCCGAATCGATCACCGCCAGTTGGCGGCGCTTCGATTGCGCGCGCTCGCGTTCGATGATCCGGCGGGTGATGCTGTCGTTCAACGGCGCTGCTCCTCGCGTCATCCTAGCATACGCGCGCACGCGATGGATCGTTCGTTACGCCACGGAAACGTTGAAATCCCTTTGCGCCGAGCCAAGTATCCTTTTCCAGAGGAGAGGCACCCATGGCCATCGTCAATCGCGCACCCGTCACGACACCCTTCGTCCCCGATGCCGGGAGCGGCGACGTCCGCGCCCCCGCGCTGATCGTGAAGGGCCGCCCGGCCAGCGACGGGGCCGGCGTGAAACTCAACCGCGTGATCGGCGGCGCCTCGCTGCCCGATCTCGATCCTTTCCTGATGCTCGACGAGTTCCGCTCGGACAAGGGCGCCGACTACATCGCCGGCTTCCCCGATCATCCGCATCGCGGCTTCGAGACCGTCACCTACATGCTCGCCGGCCGCATGCGCCACGGCGACAATCAAGGAAACACGGGACTGCTTAGGCCCGGCAGCGTGCAGTGGATGACGGCCGGCCGCGGCATCGTCCATTCCGAGATGCCGGAGCAGGAGGAGGGCCTGATGGCCGGCTTCCAGCTCTGGGTCAACCTGCCGGCCAAGGACAAGATGGTGAAGCCGCGCTACCAGGACATCGAGCCGGAAGCGGTCCCGGTGGTCGAGCGCGCCGACGGCACCAAGGTGAAGGTGCTGGTCGGCAGCTTCGATGGCGTCTCGGGCCCGGTCACCAAGGTGGCGACCGATCCGCTCTATCTCGACATCACGCTTCCGGCGGGCAACGTTGCGAGTGTGCCGGTCGAGGCGGAGCACAACGCCTTCGCCTATGTGTTCGAAGGCACGGCCAGGATCGGCGCGGGCGATGGCGCGCAGACGGTGGAGCGCGGTCAGCTCGCCGTGCTCGGCCTCGGTGATGCGGTGACGGTCGCGGGCGGGCCCAAAGGCGGACGCCTGATCCTGGTGGCTGGCCGCCCGCTGCGCGAGCCGGTCGCGAAGTATGGGCCGTTCGTGATGAACACGCCGGACGAGATCCGCCAGGCGATCGCGGATTATCAGGCGGGGAAGTTCGTCTAATTCCCTTCCCTCTCCCCCTAACTAAAATCCCCTTCCCCCCGTGTGGGGGAAGGTTGGGATGGGGGGTGATGCAGCGCGATGCTCTCGAGGTCTTGCGCTCTTTCGAGCGCCGCACGCCTGTCGGCGTGCTACCCCCCATCCAGCTTCGGCTAAGCTCACCCGCGTTCGCTAAGCCCTTCCCCCACAAGGGGGGAAGGGGCGCGATGTACGGGGTCAGCCGAGATCCAGCACGAAATCATACCGGGCGAGCTTGGGGCCGTGCCCCAGTGGGATATCCAGCAGCAGCGCTGAGTCGAAGATACTGTCAGCTTCGTTCCCCGGCTCGCCCGGGAAATAGAGCTGGGTGGTGAGGATGCTCCGGCCCGGCGCCTGCACCTTGATGTGGTAGTGCCGCGTGCGGCCGGGATATTTGCCGGGGACGATGGTCTCGAAGACGAAGCGGCCTTGCGCGTCGCTGAACTGATGGCCGCGTAGGCGGTAGCCGTCATTGTCGTATTCGCCGCTCGCGTCGCAGTGCCAGAGATCGAGCAGCGCGCGGTCGACCGCCCGGCAGCGGCGATCGAGCACGAAGCCGGCGACGGCGATGCGCTCGCCCGGCATTCCGTCCTCGAGCAGATTGGTGCGCTCCGGCGAGTTCGGGGTGAAATAGGGGCCTTCGGTCTGCGCCGGCGTTGGATCGTCGTCGTCGCATTGTGGCGTGGGAGGCAGCGGGCTCTGCTGCGCCTGGACGCTGCGCAGGGCAAGGCCGGTCAAAAGGGTGCACGCGCCGGCGCCGATCAAGGCGCGCCGCGAAAGTCTCGCAAGAACCATGAACTATCCGTACTCGCAGTTGCCGTCTGTCTTCAACGGACGGGCGGTCACAATCCTGCGATCACTCCGCGACACTCTTCTGCTCCGCCGGGAAGGCGTAGGTATAGACGTGGCGCTGCACGTCGCTCAAATGGCGGTACATGCAATCGAAGGCGCGCTCGCTGTTGCGCGCGGCGATCGCCTCGTAGATCTCCTGGTGCGAGGCGGAATGCACCGACTGGCGCTTGAAGCAATGGGCATTCTCGCTGAGGCGCCGCCAGGTGGCGTCGCGCCGGCTGGCGCTCAGCGTATCGAACAGCGAGAGGAACAAGGCGTTGCGCGCCGCCTCCGCGACCGCGCGGTGGAAGCGCTCGTCAGCCTTCTCGTAAACCACCGGATCGGTCGCTTCCTTGGTCTCGCCCACCAGGCCCTGGAGGCGGCGGATATCGGCCTGCGAGGCGCGCAAGGCGGCCAGCCGCGCGATCACCGGCTCCACCGCCAGCCGGACCTCGATCACTTCCAGGGGATTGGTGAATTCCAGGATCCGGTCGAACGGAATGGTCGACATGGCGGCGGCGATGGCGATCTCGCCCTCCCGCGCCCGCAGTGCCGTCGGGGCGACCACCGGCGGCGACTTGCCCTGGACGAAGGTGCCGCGGCCCTGATGGCGCGTGATCTGCCCTTCCTGCTCCAGGATCTCCAGCGCGCGCCGCAGCGAGCGGCGGCCGACGCCCATCTCGTTCGCGAGGGTCCGCTCCGGCGGAATGCGTCCGCCGGCGCCAAGCCCGCCGCTGGCGATCAACTGCCGAAGCTTGCTCAAGGTCTGGTCTGCGTGCTGCAACATCGGATGCGAGCCCCTGTCTTCGCGCCCCATCCTCGCGCGGGCGCCCGTGAAACCGATTGGTCTCACCTCGTTCGCCCGTTTGAACCAAACACATCGCGCAGCTTTTGGCCTTGGGCTATTGGTTTCGCGATGGTTCGTGTTCTCGTCGCCGGGCCGATGCGACCCATGATGCGGCGCAATTTGGCCGATGTAAACCTTTCATTGCAGACGAAGGTGGCGGGAAGACGGCAAAATCGGCATTGCTTGCTTGCTGCCGTCTCATACGTGCGGGGCC
Organism: Dongiaceae bacterium; assembly: GCA_036004205.1. Taxonomy (GTDB): domain Bacteria; phylum Pseudomonadota; class Alphaproteobacteria; order Dongiales; family Dongiaceae; genus Dongia_A. The sequence goes on along the minus strand of DASYRS010000218.1, from coordinate 416 downwards.
GCCAGCGACACCAAGGCCCACCGCGCGCGCCGCCAATGGATCGCAGTTGACGGCGCTGGAGCGGAATGGTTACGCTTGGGCCAGTGATCCGGCGCGAGGCGATACCATTCAGAGAAATTGGTTCGTAAGCGTCGCAGGTTGGAGGGGCGGATGAGCGCAAGCGCCAGGCCCGATGGGCACAATCATCAAGCGGCGATGGACCAGCTTCATGCCGATGTCCACCGCCACCACATGGCGCCGTTCTGGGTGATCGACAAGACCAGCAAGAACGACGAGGACAACCAGCTTCGCGACAAGCGCAAGGCGATTCCCTTCATCTGGAAATACCAGAGCGATATCGAGCCGCTGCTCTACCGCTCCGCCGAGCTCATCAACACCGAATCCTCCGAGCGCCGCTCCCTCATCCTGGTCAATCC
>DASYRS010000217.1:0-4199 GCA_036004205.1 Dongiaceae bacterium | reverse complement strand
CGCCGCTCGAGGAGACGATGGGTGCGCTGGCGACGGCCGTGCAGCAGGGCAAGGCGCTCTATGTCGGCATCTCGTCTTATTCGGCGGGCAAGACGCGCGAGGCGGCGAAGCTGCTGCAGGGCATGGATGTGCGGGCGCTGATCCACCAGCCGTCCTACAACATGTTCAATCGCTGGATCGAGCATGGCCTCCTGGACTCGCTCGAAGAGACCGGCATGGGCTGCATCGCCTTCTCGGTCCTGGCGCAGGGCATGCTGTCGGAGAAATATCTCGGCGGCGTGCCGGCCGAGGCGCGCATCAACCGCCCGGGCGGCGGGTCCCTCAAGAAGGACCATTTGAAGCCGGAGAACCTCGCTCACGTCAAAGCGCTGAACGAGATCGCCAAGAAGCGCGGCCAGAGCCTGGCGCAGATGGCGCTCGCCTGGACTTTGCGGGACAAGCGCGTGACCTCCGCCCTGCTGGGCGCCAGCAGCGCGGCGCAAATCAAGGAGAATGTCGGCGCGCTCAAGAATCTCAATTTCAGCGCCGCGGAATTCGCGGCGATCGACCAGCACGCCATCGATCTCGGCATCAATCTATGGGAGAAGCCCAGCACCGATCAGCGGCCGTAAGGCACTGTTCTAACGACTAAAATTTGAATGTTACAATTTTCACAACTGTGATATAGGTAACAAACTCGGAACACTGTCCGAGCAGCCCGGCAAGCTTATGATCGCCGGGAGCAATGATCGGCCATGTCGGTCGTTCTCGTCGTACCATCGCGTTGGAGAGCCAGCATGGCGGACCTGAAAATCGCTCCCATGATCCGTCCCGAACCCGGCCGCAACGCGCCGGCGCGCAACGAGGCTTGTGCCCTCGATCTCGGCTGGGTGCGCGATGTGCGGGTCAACCTGTCGGCGGCGGAGCGGCGGGTTGCGACCCTGCCCGGCCGCCGCACGGTCAAGAAGGAGGCGCAGGCGGCCTGGCTGCTGAAGGCCGTCACCTGCATCGACCTCACCACGCTCAACGGTGACGACACCGAAGGCCGCGTGCGCCGCCTGTGCGCCAAGGCGAAATCGCCCATCCGCCAGGATCTGCTGGAAGCGCTCGGCATGGCGGACCGCGGGATCAAGACCGGCGCGGTCTGCGTCTATCACCGCTTCGTCAAGACCGCGGTCGATGCACTCAAAGGCAGCGACATTCCGGTCGCCGCCGTCTCCACCGGTTTTCCCGCCGGCCTCGTGCCGCACGACGTGAAGCTGAAGGAGATCGAAGCCTCGGTGCGCGACGGCGCGAAGGAGATCGACATCGTCATCACTCGCGAGCACGTGCTCACCGGCAACTGGCAGGCGCTCTATGACGAGATGCGCGATTTCCGCGCGGCCTGCGGCGATGCGCATGTGAAGGCGATCCTCGCCACTGGCGATATCAAAACCATGCGCAACGTGGCGCGCGCATCCCTGGTCTGCATGATGGCGGGCGCCGATTTCATCAAGACTTCCACGGGCAAGGAAAGCGTGAACGCCACTCTGCTCGTCACCCTCGTCATGGTGCGCATGATCCGGGCTTATCACGAGCGGACAGGCTTCATGGTCGGCTACAAGCCGGCCGGCGGCATCTCCGCCGCCAAGGATGTGCTGAACTATCAGTTCGTGATGAAGGAAGAGCTGGGCCGCGAGTGGCTGGAGCCTGAGTACTTCCGGGTCGGCGCCTCGAGCCTGCTCGCCGATATCGAGCGCCAGCTCGAGCATCACGTGACCGGCCGCTATTCGGCCTATAACCGCCACCCGGTGGGATGACCCTCATGAGCGTAGCCCGTTATTTCGACGAGATGTCCTATGGCCCCGCGCCCGAAGCCGATACCGAGGCACGCGCCTGGCTGAAGCGCCACGATGCCACTTTCGGCCATTTCATCGACGGCACGTTCGTCGCGCCATCCTCCGGCGCCTATATCGACACCAGCGATCCCTCCACCAATGCGAACCTGGCGCGCATCGCCAACGGCAACGCGGCGGATGTCGACGCCGCCGTCGCCGCCGCGCGCAAGGCGCAGGGACCGTGGGCCAAGATGGGCGGACCGGCGCGGGCACGGCACCTCTACGCCCTGGCGCGCGCGGTGCAGCGGCACGGCCGCCTGTTCGCGGTGCTGGAATCCCTGGATGGCGGCAAGCCGGTGCGCGAATCGCGCGACATCGACATCCCGCTGGTGGCGCGGCATTTCTATCATCACGCCGGCTGGGCGCAGTTGCAGGAGCGCGAGTTCGCCGACCAGGTGCCGGTGGGCGTGGTGGGGCAGGTCATCCCGTGGAACTTCCCGCTGCTGATGCTGGCCTGGAAGCTGGCGCCTGCCCTGGCGCTCGGCAACACCGTGGTGCTGAAGCCCGCCGAGTTCACCTCGCTGACCGCGCTGCTGTTCGCCGAGATCGCGGCGCAGGCCGGCTTGCCCACCGGCGTGCTCAACGTCGTGACCGGCGAGGGGCCGACCGGCGCGGCTTTGGTCGAGCATCCCGACGTCAACAAGATCGCCTTCACCGGCTCGACCGAGGTCGGCCGCCTGATCCGCGCCAGGACGGCGGGCTCGGGCAAGACGCTGACTCTGGAGCTGGGCGGCAAGTCGCCCTTCATCATCTTCGATGATGCCGATCTCGATGGTGCGGTCGAAGGCGTGGTGGACGGCATCTGGCTCAATCAGGGCCAGGTCTGCTGCGCCGGCTCGCGCCTGCTGCTGCAGGAAGGCATCGCGGAAGATTTCCTGAAGCGCCTGAAGCTGCGCATGACCAGGCTGCGGGTCGGCCATCCGCTCGACAAGGCGATCGACATGGGCGCGATCGTCGCGCCGGTACAGCTGAAGCGCATCCAGTCGCTGGTGCAGACCGGAGTTTCGGAAGGTGCCTCGATCTTCCAGCCCGATCTGACGCTCCCCAAGGACGGCTGCTTCTTCCCGCCGACCCTGCTCAGCGACGTGCAGCCCACGGCAACCGTGATGCAGGAGGAGATTTTCGGCCCCGTCATCGTCGCCATGACCTTCCGCACACCGGACGAGGCGGTGGCGTTGGCCAACAACACACGCTATGGCCTGGCAGCCAGCGTGTGGAGCGAGACCATCGGGTTGGCGCTCGACATCGCGCCCAAGCTGCAGGCGGGCGTGGTCTGGATCAACGCCACCAACCTGTTCGACGCGGCGGTCGGCTTTGGCGGCTATCGCGAATCCGGTTTCGGCCGCGAAGGCGGACGGGAAGGGGCCTATGAATATCTGAAGCCCAAGGCCTGGGCCCATCGCAAGCCGCGCAAGGTGGCGGAGCAGCCGCAGCTCCAGATCGCACCCGGCGGCTTCGATGCGCCGGCACTCGACCGCACGGCCAAGCTGTTCGTCGGCGGCAAGCAGGCGCGGCCCGACGGCAATTATTCCCGCGTCATCGTCTCGCCGGCCGGCAAGCTGGTGGGCGAGGTCGGCGAAGGCAACCGCAAGGACATCCGCAACGCCGTCGCCGCCGCGCGCGGTGCCGAGGCATGGAGCCGCGCCACCAGCCACAACCGCGCGCAGATCCTCTATTACATCGCCGAGAACCTGTCGGCGCGCTCCACCGAGTTCGCCAGCCGGATTGCCGCCATGACCGGCGCGACGCCAGCGCGCGCGAAAGCGGAGGTCGAGGCGACCATCAACCGCCTGTTCAGTTATGGCGCCTGGGCCGACAAGTTCGAGGGCGCGGTCCATACACCGCCCCTGCGCGGCGTCGCGCTCGCCATGAACGAGCCGATCGGCGTGGTCGGCGTCGTCTGCCCGGACGAGGCGCCGCTGCTCTCCTTCGTCAGCCTGGTCGCGCCGGTGATCGCGGTCGGCAATCGCGTGGTGGTGGTGCCGAGCGAGCGCCATCCGCTCTGCGCCACCGATTTCTACCAGGTGCTGGAGACGTCCGATGTGCCGGCCGGCGTGGTCAACATCGTGACCGGTTCGCGCGAGGGCCTGACCAAGACCCTGGCCGACCACGACGACGTCGATGCCCTGTGGGTGTTCGGATCCAAGACCGCGTCCGCGACGGCGGAGAAGCACTCGGTCGGCAATCTGAAACGCACCCTGGTCGATCACGGTCTGGAGACCGATTGGAACGACCCGGCCGCCGCCGAAGGGCCAATTCTGTTGCGCCACGCGGTGCAGGTGAAGAATATCTGGATTCCGTACGGCGAATAGCCAAGATAGGCGGAACCAAATCAGGGGAGGC
>DASYRS010000216.1:0-2443 GCA_036004205.1 Dongiaceae bacterium | reverse complement strand
CGCTCGAGCCCGAGCGCGCCAGCCTGGAGGAGGGGCCAAGCCCGGAATTGATCGACATGCGCCGCCGGTTGTGGATCGGGACCGCACTCACCGTTCCGGTGGCGGCGCTGGAAATGGGCGGTCATCTGCTCGGCCTCGACCACCTGGTGGACCAGCAGACCTCCAATTGGATCCAGCTTGCGCTCGCAACGCCGGTGGTCCTGTGGGCCGGATGGCCGTTCTTCGTTCGGGGCTGGCGGTCCCTCGCCGGCCGCTCGCTCAACATGTTCACGCTGATCGCGATGGGGATCGGCGTCGCCTGGGCCTACAGCGTGGTCGCAACCGCCGCGCCGCAGATCTTCCCGCTGACCTTCCGTGGTCCGGTCGGTTCGGTCGCGGTCTACTTCGAGGCGGCGGCGGTGATCACGGTCCTGGTGTTGCTGGGGCAGGTTCTGGAACTCAAGGCACGCGAGCAGACCTCGGGCGCCATCAAGGCGCTGCTCAGCCTCGCGCCGACCAGGGCGAGGCGCATCAACGAGGATGGCGGCGACGAAGAGGTCGACCTCGACCAGGTGAAGGTGGGCGAGCGCCTCCGCGTCCGTCCCGGCGACAAGGTTCCGATCGATGGCGTGGTGACGGAGGGCCGCTCGAACGTGGATGAATCCATGGTCACCGGCGAGCCGGTGCCGGTGCAGAAGGAGGCCGGATCGAAGGTGATCGGCGGCACGATCAATGGTCAGGGCTCGTTCGTGATGCGCGCGGAGAAGATCGGCCGCGATACCATGCTGGCGCAGATCGTCCAGATGGTGGCGCAGGCGCAAAGGTCGCGAGCGCCGATCCAGCGCCTGGCGGATACGGTCTCGGGGTGGTTCGTGCCGGCGGTCATCGCCGTCGCGATCGCGGCGTTCATCGCCTGGTCCATCTGGGGACCGCCTCCCGCCATGGGCTATGGCCTGGTCGCGGCGGTCAGCGTGTTGATCGTCGCTTGTCCGTGCGCCCTGGGCCTCGCGACGCCGATGTCGATCATGGTCGGCGTCGGACGCGGCGCCAGGGCCGGGGTCCTGATCAAGAATGCCGAGGCGCTGGAGCGGATGGAAAAGATCGATACCATCATCGTCGACAAAACCGGCACGCTGACCTTGGGAAAGCCGAAGGTCATCGCCATCCATCCGGCGCAGCGGTTCGACGAAGCGGAAATCCTGCGCCTGGCCGCCAGCCTGGAGAATGCCAGCGAGCATCCGCTCGCCGCCGCCATCGTCAACGCGGCCAAGGAGCGGTCGATCGCGCTCGCCGGTGTGAGCGATTTCGATTCCCCGACCGGCAAAGGCGTCCTGGGCAAGGTCGAAGGCCATTCCATCGCCCTCGGAAACGCCAGGTTCCTGGCGGAGCAAGGCGCGGATGCATCGGCGCTGCAGGGCGAGGCCGATGCGCTGCGGCGGGATGGCGCGACCGCGATCTTTGTTGCCATCGATGGCCGCGCCGCGGGCGTGATCGCCATCGCCGACCCGCTGAAGCAGACGACGCCCGCGGCCATCGCCGCCCTCCATCAACAGGGCATCCGCGTGGTCATGCTGACGGGCGACAACCGGACGACCGCGGAGGCGGTCGCTCGCAAGCTGGGTATCGAAGAGGTCCAGGCCGAGGTGCTGCCGGACCAGAAAGGCGCCGTCGTCGAAAAGCTGCGTCGCGAGGGCAAGGCGGTGGCGATGGCCGGTGACGGCGTGAACGATGCGCCGGCGCTGGCGGCCGCGGATGTCGGCATCGCCATGGGGACCGGGACCGACGTCGCCATCGAGAGCGCCGGCGTGACGCTGCTGCGCGGCGACCTGCAGGGCATCGTGCAGGCCAGGCAATTGTCGGAAACGGTGATGAGCAATATCCGGCAGAACCTGTTCTTCGCCTTCATCTACAATGCCGCCGGCGTGCCGATCGCGGCGGGCGTGCTCTATCCGACATTCGGGTTGCTGCTATCGCCCATCATCGCCGCCGCGGCGATGGCGCTGTCGTCCGTCAGCGTCATCGCCAATTCGCTGCGGCTGCGGGCGACTCGGTTGTGACGGTGGAGGCCGCGGCCGAGTCGCGCGGTCAGAACCCGTTGACGTTGCCCTTGACGATGGTGCCGGTTCCCTGGCTGGCGCCATTCTTTGACCAGCGCACCTGGTCGCCCTTGATCTCGACGTTCCAGCATTCCTCGGGCGTGTCCTGATAGAGGAAGCACATGGTGTCGCCCTCGACGCTCCACTGGCCGGAATAGTCCTTGCCCTTGATGGTGCCGTCGGGCGCGTAATATTCGGCGTAGGGCCCGCTGTCGTCCATATTGCCCTGGACGGTGCTGTCGGAGATCGCCGCGCGAATTTCATCGCCGGTTGCGGCCAAGGCCGATGCCGCCGCTAGCACGAACGCGCTGGCGAGAAGAATTCGTTTTCTCATTAGGTGCCCTCCCGTCGATGCAGCCACACGTCTA
>DASYRS010000215.1:0-3437 GCA_036004205.1 Dongiaceae bacterium | reverse complement strand
GCTGGCGATGGAAGTGGTCGAGCATGTCGCCAATGTCGACGCCTTCATCGCGAGCTGTGCACAGCTGGTGAAGCCGGGCGGCCTGATCTTCTTCGCGACCCTCAACCGCACCGCCAAGGCATTCGCCCTCGCGATCGTCGGCGCGGAATACATCATGCGCTGGCTGCCGCGCGGCACGCACGACTGGCGCAAGTTCCAGAAACCGTCGGAGCTGGCGCACCCGCTGCGCCGCGCCGGGTTCGCGATCGAGCAGATGACCGGCGTCACCTACAACCCCCTCGCCGACCGCTGGTCGCTCTCCCGCGACCTCGACGTCAATTACATGCTGGCGGCGAAGCGGGTGTGAACCTTCGTTAGACCCGGCGCTGCATCACCCCTCACCCTATCCCTCTCCCTCAAGGGGAGAGGGGGACCCGCTGCAAGGTCGCGACTCTAGGCCCCTCTCCCCTCGAGGGAGAGGGGTTGGGGTGAGGGGGCGTCGATGCAGTGCTGGGAACTAGAGACCTAAGCGTCCGACCTGGGCAGCCAGGGGATGCGCGCGACTTCGACGCCTTCGTCGACCAGTTCCTGGTGCTGCTGGTCGGTCGCCTCGCCGTAGATGCCGCGGGCCTCGGTTTCGCCGTAATGGATCTTGCGCGCTTCGTCGGCGAACTTGTCGCCGACATAGTCGCAATTCTCTTCGACCTTGTTGCGGACTTCCTGCAGATGCTGGCGCATGGCGGTGGCCATGACCGACATCGGGTGGTGGTTCTCGGCGGCGGGCTTTGCCGGCAGGTTGGTCGTTTGCATTTTCTCGGTCGCGCCGATGCGCGGCGCCATCAGCGCCTTGGCCACCTTGCGGTTGCCGCAGGCGGGGCACTCGACGGTCTTGCGCGCAAGCTGCCGTTCGCAGGTCTGGCCATCCTTGAACCAGGCCTCGAATTCGTGGTCCTTGCCGCAGCGGAGTTGGTACAGAATCATGGGCGCGAAAGTGGCTCGTCTTGTCTATGCCTATCAGATGGCACAGTTGAAAAGTTTAACAAGTCCGAATGCGCCGCGCCTATGACATCCGCGTGTGACAGTGGCCCGTCTGCATGGGTCGAAAGTCATGCCGGCTTGCTGACCGCGGGCGCCCAGATCCTCGACCTGGCCGCGGGGCGCGGCAGACATACCCGGTATTTCAAGGGCTTAGGGCATCGCGTGACCGCCCTCGACCGGGATATTTCGAGCCTTCGGGAACTGGCCGGCCAGGGGGTGGACGTGCTGGCCGCCGACCTGGAGGACGGCTCGCCCTGGCCGCTCGGCGACCGGCAGTTCGGCGGCATCGTCGTCACCAGCTACCTCCACCGTCCGCTCTTCCCGCGTCTCGCCGGCGCGCTGGCACCGGGCGGCGTGCTGATCTACGAAACCTTCGGCGTGGGCAACGAGCGTTTCGGGAGCCCGCGCAACCCCGATTTCCTGCTCCGCCCCGGCGAGCTGCTGGAATTCGCCGCCGCGCACGGCTTGCAAGTGCTGGCCTACGAATGCGGAGAAGTGACCGAGCCGAAGCCCGCGATCACGCAGCGGATGGTCGCGCGGCGGCTGACATGAAAAGCGGCCGGCAATCGAGCCGGCCGCCATCATCGAAAACGAACGCGCGTTACTTCGGCTGCGCCACGATCCGCAGATAGGGCTTCAGCGCCTTCCAGCCGTTGGGGAACTTTTGCTTGGCCTGCTCGTCGGAGACCGAGGGCGGGATGATCACGTCCTCGCCCGGCTTCCAGTTCACCGGCGTCGCGACCGTGTGCTTGGCGGTGAGCTGGCAGGAATCCAGCAACCGCAGCACTTCATCGAAATTGCGCCCCGTGCTCATCGGATAGGTCAGCATCGCCTTCACCTTCTTGTCGGGTCCGATGATGAAGACCGAGCGCACGGTGGCGTTGTCGGCGGGCGTGCGGCCCTCCGACGTGCTTCCGGCGGCGGCGGGCAGCATGTCGTAGGCCTTGGCGACCCGTAGGTCGGAATCGCCGATCAGCGGATAATTGACCTTCGCTCCTTGCGTCTCCTCGATGTCCTTGGCCCATTTCTCGTGGTTGCCGACGGGATCGACGCTGAGGCCCAGGATCTTGGTGTTGCGCTTGTCGAACTCGGGCTTCAGGCGCGCCATGTAGCCGAGCTCGGTGGTGCAGACCGGCGTGAAGTCCTTGGGGTGCGAGAACAGGATGCCCCAGCTATCGCCCAGATAATCGTGGAACTTGATCCGTCCGGCGGTCGAGTCCTGCTCGAAATCCGGAGCGGTATCGTTGATGCGTAGCGACATCTCTTCCTCCCTTTGCTCTGAAATGGAAGCGCTCTTGGGTGAGCGCTATTCGCTGGCGGCGCGCATCAGGCCGTGCGGCCGCTCGAATTCCCGGTCGTGGCGCAGGGCCGGCACCATGGACCGCGCCTTGTGCACCTGCTCCAGATCGATATCGGCAACGATGAATCCCGGCGCCTCGCCGGCATCCGCCAGGACCTCGCCCCAGGGCGAGATGATGAGCGAATGGCCGTAGGTGAGGCGCCCTTCCGCGTGCTCTCCGGTCTGCGCGGGAGCGAACACGAAGCAGCCGGTCTCGATCGCGCGGGCGCGCAGCAGCACATGCCAGTGCGCCTGCCCCGTCGGCACCGTGAAAGCGGCCGGCACCGTCAGCATGACCGCCCCGGCATGGGCCAGCACGCGGTGCAGATAGGCGAAGCGCACGTCGTAGCAGATGGTGAGGCCAAGCCCGCCCCAGGGCGTCGCCGCCACCACAGCCTGTTCGCCCGGCCGGACGCCGTTCGATTCGCGATAGGTCTCGCCGTTCGGCAGATCGACGTCGAACATGTGGATCTTGTCGTAGCGCGCGACGACGGTGCCGCTGGGATCGTAGAGGAAGCTGCGGTTGGCGATGCGCTTGTCATCGGCGCGCACCGGCATCGAGCCGATCAGCAGCCAGATGCCGAGCTCCTTGGCCAGCGCGGAGAAGTGCGGAACGCCGGGATGCGCGCCCTCGGGTGGCGTCTTGGCGAGCGAGCGCGCCCGATTGGGATCGATCAGCGTGGTATTTTCCGGCGTCATGACGAGCTGCGCGCCGGCGCCCGCCGCGGCACGGATGAATGTGCTCGCGCTCTCGAGATTCGGCGCGATCTCCGCGGCCGAATTCATCTGCACACAGGCTGCCTTGAAACTCTTGCTCATGGCGTCTTTCCGGTCAGGAAGCCGGCTGCTCCAGCGCCGGTTGTTCCAATAGGGGCTTCAGCTTGCCCGCGCGGTCCAGCGCGTAAAGGTCGTCGCACCCGCCGACATGCTGCCCATTGATGAAGATCTGCGGAACCGAGCTGCGGCCGCCGGCGCGCTGGCGCATCTCGTTGCGCAGGCTACCGTCGCACATCACGTCGACCTCCTGGAAGGCCGCGCCGCGTTCCTCCAACAGCTTTTTTGCACGCCAGCAATAGGGGCA
>DASYRS010000214.1:0-2867 GCA_036004205.1 Dongiaceae bacterium | reverse complement strand
AGGATGCGCGCGTGCTGATCATGGACGAACCGACCGCCTCGCTGGTGGAAGAGGATGTCCAGCAGCTCCTCTCGATCGTGCGGCTGCTGCGCGACAAGGGCGTCGGCATCGTCTATGTCAGCCACAAGCTGCCGGAGATCTTCGCGCTCGCCGACCGGGTGACGGTCCTGCGGGACGGTGCGCGCGTCGGCACCGCGCCGGTCGGAGATTTGGACGAGCGCAAGCTGGTCTCCATGATGGTCGGCCGTCCGATCGATCAATTGTTCCCGAAGCAGGAGACGACACTCGGCGCGCCGCTGCTTGAAGTGCGTAATGTCAGTTTCGGCGCGATGGTGCGCGACGTTTCGCTCACTTTGCACGCCGGCGAGATCCTGGGCATCGCCGGGCTGATCGGGTCGGGACGGACCGAGCTTGCCCTCACCATCTTCGGCATCACGCCGGCGACCTCGGGGCAGGTCCTGGTCGACGGCAAGGCCGTTCGCATCGGCAGCCCGCAGCAGGCGCGCGATCTCGGCATCGCCTACGTGCCGGAAGACCGCGGATCGCAAGGCCTGGTGCGGCCACAGAGCATCGCCGAGAACATTTCCCTGACGGTCCTCAAGACGCTGACGACCGGCGGCTTGATCGATCACCGCAAAGAAGAAGCGCTGGCGAAGGACTCGATCGCCAAGTTCGGCATCCGCGCCCGCGGCCCGCGCCAGATCGTGCGTCAGCTCTCCGGCGGCAACCAGCAGAAGGTGGTGCTGGCGAAGTGGCTGGCGACCGAGCCGCGCATTCTCATCATGGACGAGCCGACCCGGGGCATCGATGTCGGCGCCAAATCGGAGATCCATGCGCTGATGAGCGCGCTGGCCGCGCGCGGCCTCGGGATCCTGATGATTTCGAGCGAGCTGCCCGAGGTCCTCGGCATGAGCGATCGCGTGCTGGTGATGAAGAACGGCGCGCTGGTGGGCGAGTTCGACCGCGCCCGCGCGACCGCCGAGGCGGTCGGCGGCGCCATGACCCTGGCGAACGCCGCGACCAACGCTTCCGGGGAAGCGGCGTGACGGCGATCGCGGGGGCGATCAGGCGGCCGTCGGCCGTATCGCGCCTGGTGGAGGCGTACGGCCAGGAATTCGTGGTGCTCGGCGCGATCGTCGCCTTGTTCCTGATCGTCGGCGCGGTCAATCCGCGGTTCCTCGGCAACAACAACCTATTCACCATCTTCTCAGGCAACGCCTATATCGCGGTCGCGGCGATCGGGATGAGCCTGGTCATCATCAGCGGCCATATCGACGTGTCGGTCGGGTCGTTGATCGGCGTGCTGGCGACCATCGCCGGCACGCTGGCAGTGGAGGGATATCCCGTCTGGATCGCGTGGACCGTCCCGGTCCTGGTCGGGATCGTTGTCAACGCCTTCGTCGGCGCGTTGATCGCCTATCTGCGCATTCCCTCGATCGTCGTCACGCTCGGCATGCTGTCGATCCTGAAGGGCGGCCTCATCAGCGTCACGGGCGGCACCTGGATCACCAACATGCCGCCGGAATTCTTCATCGCCCAGGCGCGCCTGTTCGGCGTTCCCGCTCCCGTCTATTTCATGGTGGTGCTGACGGTCCTGATGGCTTGGTGGATGCGCTATGCCGGTCTCGGCCGCGCCATCTACGCGGTCGGCGGCAACCCGGAAGCCGCGCGCGCCTCCGGCCTTTATCCGGAGCGCGTCTGCGTCCTGGCCTTCGCCATGCACGGCTTCTTCGCCGGCATCGCGGCCTTGCTGTTCGCGACCCAATTGCAGGTGATCCAATCGACCGTCCCGCCCAACCTGGAGCTGACGGTGATCACCGCCGCGGTGATCGGCGGGGTTTCGATCCTGGGCGGCACCGGCACCGTGATCGGGTCCACGCTGGCCGCCATCCTGTTCGCCTGCATCAGCTCGGCGCTGGTCTTCCTCAACGTATCGGCCTATTGGCTGCGCGCGGTTCTCGGTCTCTTGATCCTGGCGACGGTGCTGGCCGACATGGCGCGCCGGCGCCGGCACCGCGCGGTGGGGAGGCTGTGATGAGCCGCTACCTGCTGCGCCACGAAGCGATCCTCGCGGTCCTGCTGGTGCTCGCGCTGGCCGTTCTCGCGATGCAATCGGACCGGTTCTTCACCCTGGACAACCTGCTGAACCAGGGAAGGCTGATGGCCGAGGTCGGGTTGGTGGCGCTTGCCATGACCTTCGTCATCGTCTCGGCCGGCATCGATCTCTCGGTCGGCTCGATCCTCGGGCTGGTGGCGATCCTGCTGGGCGTGTTCTGGCAGAAGCTTGGCATCCCGTTGCCGCTGGCAATGGCGCTGGGCGTGGTGGTCGGCGCTCTGGCCGGCCTCGTCAACGGCATCATCATCACGCGCTTCCGTGTGCCGCCGCTGATCGCGACTCTTGCCACCCTGGCGCTCTATCGCGGCCTCGCCGAAGGCATCAGCCAGGCGCGCTCGGTGCGCGGCTATCCAGACTGGTTCTTCGTGCTGGGGCAGGGCGAGGTGCTGGGCGTGCCGACCCAGCTCTGGATCTTCCTCGCCTGCGCATTGATCGCGGCGATCGTGCTCGGCCTGTCGACCTTCGGGCGCGCCACCTACGTGACCGGCGCCAACGCCGTCGCCGCGCGCGTCTCCGGGATTCCGGTCGACCGGACCATCCTGCTCATCTACACCGCATCGGGCCTGATCTCGGGGCTGGCGGCGATCATCTTCGTGTCGCGGGTTTCCACCACGCGCTCCGACATGGGCACCGGGCTGGAACTCGACGTCATCACCGCCGTGGTGCTGGGCGGAACCAGCATATTCGGCGGGCGCGGCACCATCGTCGGCACATTGCTCGGCCTGGTTCTGATGCAGGCGCTGAAGAACGG
>DASYRS010000213.1:0-9280 GCA_036004205.1 Dongiaceae bacterium | reverse complement strand
TCGCCAAGGCCGGTGGCATTGGCGTTTCCGACATGGTGCAAAGGCAGTTGCTGCAACTTCAGGAGACCCCGAAATGAACAAATCCTCCCGCATGGCCGATCTGCTGGCGATCACGTCGCGGCTGATCGCTTGCATGGAGCGCGAGGTCGAGTTGCTGCGCGCGATGAAGCCCAAGGACCTGCGTCTGCTCCAGCAGGACAAGACAACCTTGGCCGATGCCTATCGCGCCTTCGTGCTGGCCTTGAAGGAACCGGACATGGCGGCGGACGCCGTGACGGATCTGCTGAAGGACGAGCTCGCCGAGGCGACGGAACGGTTCCAGGCGGCGCTGCAGGACAATCTGCGCGCGCTGCGCGCGATGCGCGATGTCAATGAGCGCGTGATGCGCGCCGTGGTGGACGCCCTGGAAGAACCGCGCCATCAGGTCACCGGCTACAACCAGCGGGGCGCGCTGCGGCGCGGCCGGCGCCAGCCCGCGATCGGCCCGGCGGCCGTTCAGCAGCGGGCATGAAAAAAGGCCCTGGCGGGCCTGGACCTATTGCAATCATGCCGGAACCCGGCTTCAGGCCGAAACGCTGACCACGCCGCTCCCGTGATTTGCGCCGCTCACCGCCGCCACCAACGCCTTCGCGAGTTGCGGCGCCGGCTGGGAGGTTGCCTGGGGCGTCCCCTGGGAAGCCTCCTGCTGCGCGGAAGCCCGACTGCTCTGGATGCGCGCGAACTGGCGCTCGACCCGCGCCGTATGTTCATAGGCGCGCAACACCTGCTCCGAAGGGACCTGGATCACGCGCTCGCCGGTCTCCGGGCTCTGCCCGATCAGGACAATGCGCCCGATATCCTGGCGGTAAACGAATTCGAAGCTATTAAAGCGGAATATCTGCTCCGCATTGTTGGTGCCCGCCTGCTGGGCGCGCGCGGAATCAGCCGCGGCAACCGCGGCCACGCGAGCCTCGTTCGCCGAAAGGTCAGCAGCAGCACTTGCATGCACCGCAACCGGTGCACTGCTTGCCGAAGCGCTCGAGGTGCTGATCGGCCGCAACATCTGGACTGCTCTTTCCTTTCTCCTGCCGGCGACCCGAGTTTTCGGGCCGATTACACTCCCAGCAGTATAGATGATTTTTCTCCGAATCTATTAACGATGCGTTAATGCCCCCTCTTTCAGGTGGGCTGCGCCTGAGCGATGGAACAATTTTTCCTGCCTGGTCCACCGCTCCTTGCCGGCCCAAAATTGCCTCAAATTGCAATTAACCAAAATATATATCGATATATCAGTTACTTACGGACTGGCACGCAAGTTGCTTCTATGGGTTCGACACCGCCTGTGCGGAAAGATTCGGGCGCCAAAGCGCGACCGAAGTTGGCACGACACGAAGGAGAACCCTGATGCCGACGAACGACATTCAATTGACTGCGGGCATCCGCAACAACCTGCTGTTGCTGCAGATCACGTCCGAAAAGATCGACCGCACCCAGCAGCGGCTCGCGACCGGCAACAAGATCAACGCCGCCATCGACGGCGCCGTTGCTTTCTTTTCCGCCAAGGGCCTCAACCGCCGCGCGGACGACCTCTCGCAGCTCAAGGACTCGATCGGCCAGAGCATCAGCACGATCAAGACCGCCGACACCGGCGTGACCGCGATCGAACAGATGCTCGACCAGGCGAAGGGCCTCATCACCACGGCCTATGGCAGCCTCGGCAAGGACCAGGCCTCGGTCGATCTGCGCAAATCGCTGTCGGAGCAGTTCAACAACCTGCTGCGCCAGATCGACAAGCAGGCGGGCGATGCCAACTATCAGGGCAAGAACCTGCTGCTCGGCAGCGGCCTCCGGCTCGATGCGACCTCGTCCTCGAAAAGCGCGACCAACGCCATCACGGGCATCAGCAATACGCGGGTGACCAATGTGGTGTCGGCCGACGATTATGTCGTCGACATCACGGGCGATGGCTCGATCAGCGCCGACGCCAGCGATATCGCCAACGCAGAGCGCGACCGCGGCATCCAGAACCTGACGATCTCCGGCTTTGCCAGCAAGACGCTGGGCAATTTCGACAACGTCGTCCTCAAATATGCGGGCGGCAAAGGCAAGGACAAGACCTTCACCATCACCGAAGGCAGCATCGCGGTCACCAAGACCTTCACCACCGAGCAGTGGGACGATGCCAAGGCGACCGGCAAGCTGCTGAACTTCGACCACCAGTTCGCCAGCGGCACGCACATCAATTTCGACGTCGACTTCGACGAGATCGACGACGTGCCGGATACCGCGGGCGTCGGCACCTCGGTGATCGAGAAGAACGTCAACGTCGCGGTTTCGGCCACCAACCTCAACGGCATCGGCCAGCGCATCGAGCGCAGCGCCCTCAACCAGTCGGGCCAGCAGAAGCTGGCCAACGGCGAGAATGCCTGGGCCTTCGATTCCGGCACGCCGCGCATGACGGTGGATGAGCGCACCATCCTGCAGGCTGCCGCCTACACCGCGACCACCGGCACGGCCTATGGCCGGGCATCGGACGCGATCGTCGGGGCGCCGACCATCTCGACCGCCGCGCCCTCGACCGGCATCGCCAACGACTTCACCTACTCGCTCACCGCATCCGCCACAGCGGCCGACTTCAACTTCGTCACCGGCACCTTCGGCAGCTACGCGGCGACCCTGGTCGGGCCGGCCGGCGGCGTCACCACGACGGTCAGCGCGGCCGGCTCCTACACCTTCTCATCGGCCGCCGACGCCGGTCAGGATGTGACCCTCAATCTGCAGACCGCGGGCTTCCAGGGCATCGTCCGGGCGACCGGCTCGAGCGCCGGCGCCGCCAATGCGACCGAGCAGGCGCTCGGCGCGGCATTGCCGGGAACCGGCGTGTCGCTCAGCACCCTCTCGGGCCTGGCCGACAATCTCGCCCACACCTTGACCTTCAACGTCGTCACCACGGCGTCGGCCGCTACCTTCGCCCTCAGCGACGGTTACGGCGGCACGGCGACGGTGACCGGCACCCTGGGCAGCCAGGCGCTGAGCTTCACCATCACGGGCGGCGTCAATAGCGGCGCCACCATGACGCTGACGCTGGCCAGCGGCGGGCTGGTCGCCAACTCCGAAGGCACCGTCAAATACAACGCGATCGGCAATTTCACCGCGCCCGATCAGGCCCTGTTCGACGTTCGCGCGGCGAACACCGGCCAGACCTCGACCATCGACACGGTCCAGGTCACCGACGGCAATGACAGCAATAACCTGACCGTTCAGCTCAACGAGACCAACACCAGCCAAGTGACGGTGGTGAGCCAGAACGTGCAGACCGACGGCCAGGGCCTGGCGGTCGACTTCGCGCAGAACGAATGGCGCGATCGGTCCGACATCGACTTCGCCTTGGCATCGCTGGAATCGGCCAAGCTCCGTTTGCGCGGCGCGGCCTCTTCGCTCAGCAACAACCTCGACATCATCACGACGCGGCTGAACTTCACCAACGAATTCATCAACGTCCTGGCGGAAGGCGCCAACAAGCTGGTGCAGGCCGACCAGAACGAGGAAGGCGCCAACCTGCTGCAACTGCAGACGCGCCAGCAATTGGGAACGATCAGCCTCAGCCTCGCCAACCAGGCGCAGCAGGCGATCCTGCGGCTGTTCTAAGAACCGCAACCCTCCAAACGAAAACCGCCCGAGGCCGCGAGGCTTCGGGCGGTTTCGATTCCGGTGTTCAGCTCAGCGGATGAAGATCTGGTCCAACGAATGGGCCGGTTCGGAATCGTCCGACTTGCCAGGCTCGGGCACCGTGAAGTCGCCGAGATCCAGTTCCACCAGTGTGGTGCGCGGCGCATCGCCGCCTTCCAGCCTCTGCAGGCGGGCGCGATGGGCCGGGTCGGCGGGCGCGAATTCGACCGCGCGGCGGGCCGCATCGAGGGCTTCGGGCTTTTCGCCGGCCGTGATCGCCGCGTCGGCGAGCGCGCCCCACGCCACATCCGAGCGCGCGTTGATCGAGGTGGCACGGCGCAGCCAGCGCATCCCCTTGGAATGTTCGCCGGCCAGCGTCAATGCCACACCGAAATGCAGCGCGCTGGCGAAGCGGTCCGGCTCGATCTCGACGGCTTTCTCCAGATGCGGCAGCGCTTCGCCGGCGCGATTGCGCTTGGCGAGCAGCACGCCCAGATTGCTGAGGCACTCGGGGTTCCTGGGGTCGAGCGCGACCGCCTTGGTGAACGCCGTCTCGGCCCGCGCCGCGTCACCCAACTCAAGCTGCGCCACGCCCAGGCGGTTCCAGATCTCGGCGTCCTTCGGCGCCAGGACCGACGCCTTTTCGAGCGCCTCGGCGGCGTCGCGATGCTGGCCGAGATCGGTCGAGGCCATCGCCAGGTTGCGCCACGCCATGACGTATTTGGGGTCGAGCTCGACCGCCTTGCGCGCGGCGACTTGGGCATCGTGCGAGCGATCGGTGGTCAAGCACGCCGCCGCCAGGTTGTTCCAGTAGAGCGCTTCGTCCGGCTTGCGGGCGGTCACGCGCCGCAGCAAGGCGATGCCATCCTCGACCCGATGGGTGCGCGCCAGCAGCATGCCCTTCTGGTGCAGCGCCTCGACATGATCGGGGAAACGCTGCAGCACTTCGTCCAGCGCCGCTTCCGCCTCGGCGAACGCACCGAGCTGCGCGGCGGCGATCGCCTTCGCGACGACGACGTCCGCGGCCGAATTGGCGGAGCCGCCCTTGGGCTGCTTCTTGGAGACCTTCGCCGCCGTACGGCGCTGCTTGCGGTTCATTCAGTCACTCCTCAGCGGCCGCCGGCGCCCTGCTCGAGATCGGCGCGCATGGCGGCGATCGGCGGCCCGCTCCCTTCGCGAGCGCGGAAGATGCGGGCGGTCGGATGCCATTTGCTGCCCGCGCTGTCGGCCCCCCAGGACCAGTGCGCGTTCGCGCCGGCGATCTTCCACACCGGCTGGCCGAGCGCACCCGCCAACGTTGCCGCCAGATCCTCACCGGAGATCAGCAGATCGAGCGCAGCAAGCAATCCGGCGATCGATCCTAGCCCATCCCGCATCCAGGTCGATTCGAAAATCAGCGGGCAGCCGGGCGCGGACAGGAACTGCGCCAGCGCCGGCGTGATCGGGCCCATCGGCAGCGCCGCCCAGCGGATGCCGGGAATCTCGAACAGCGGCGCAAAGGGCGCGAGGCCACCCTGCGCGGCGCCGGTCGGCACCCACGCCAGCCCGACAAGCCGGGTGTTCGTTTCGCCGGCCAACAGGCGCTGACGCTGCGAGGCGGCCGTCGCGCGATCGGCCGGCAGCCAGCCGCCGGCGAGATTCTTTGCGTAGCCCGCCGCGAGATCGGCGAGGCTGGCGAAGATCTGCGTGCGATCCTCGATCAAGTCCGCCGACGTCAATGCACCGGCGCCGGCGAAACGGATTTTCGGGAAAGCGGAGCCTAGCAACGGCAGGACGGCCGCATCGCATTCGGCCCGCAGTGCCCGCGCATCGTCCTGCGCATCGGCGAACCATGGCGCGAACAAAAGCTGCTCCAACGCATTCCGCTCGGCGCGCAGAAACAACCGGCGCTTGCGAATCTTGCCGCCGCTCCAGGATTTCGGCCGGTCGTCCGGCGCCATCATGGCGAGATGTCGCGGCAGCTCCTCGGGCGTCGTGCCGAAGCGCCAGGCGAAATTCGGCCAGGCCGTTTCGTCGCGCCCATGGCGCAGATCGATCTCCGCCAAAGCGGTGCGCGGACCTGGCAGGTCCGACGCCTGCTGAACCAGGCGGGCGAAGTTACGATGCGCCAGGTCGTCCTCGCCCTGCATCGCCTGCAGCCCCGCGAGGATCGTGCGCGCCACGACATGGCCCGGGTCCGGGCGCAGAACGCGGGCGAAATAGTCGGTCGCCTGATCGAGCAGGCCTTTGGCGGCGAGAATCTGGCCCATCGCCATCAAGGCGGTCGGATCGTTGCCCCGGCGTGTCAGCTCGCGCGCCAGCCGCTCGCCAGCGTCGCGATGACCGGCCTCGAACAGGGCGACCGACCAATCGGCCTTATAGTCGATACGCTCCGGCGCCAGCTCGGCGGCGCGTCCAAGAACGGCGGCGGCGTCCTGGAAATGCCGGGACGTCTGCGCGGCCTTGCCGACGCCGTGGAACGCAGCGGCCTTGTGACGTCCGGTCTCCATCAGCCAGCGGAAATAATCCTCGGCCGGCGCCATCGCTTCGCGCCGCAGCAGTTCCTCGCCGCAGCGCAGGCATAGCTCCGCGGTCGCGTCCGTCAGCGGCTCGGTTCCGATCGCGCGCAGCCGCTCCGCGACCTTGGCGACAACCTGCTGCCATCCTTCGGATTTTTCCTGTCGGATGAGGTCGAGGCTGTCGTACCAGATCGACTTGCTGCGGCCAACCAGCCAGCGCCAATCGGAATTGAGCGGCAGCAGCACCCAGCACGGCTTGCCGATCGCGCCGGCAAAGTGGACGGTGCTGTTGTCGACCGAGATCACCAGATCCATCGCCGCGATCTGCGCGGTGAATGGATCGAGGAACGTGAACGGATCGACCTCGCGATCCCAATGGACGACGTGGCCGGTCTCCGCGCGCAGTGTCTCAAGGTCGCGAGTCACATCGCCATATTGCAGCGAAATGAAGGCGCAGTCCGGCGTCTCCAGGATCGGCTTCCACAAGCTGAGGTCGATCGAGCGGATCGTCGCGCTGTCGCGATTGCCGCTGCGCCAGGAGATACCGACCAGACGCTTGCCCGGGAACGAGGCGCGGTAACGGTTGCGCAGCTTCAGCGCCAAGGCGGGCTCGGGGATCAGGAAGCCTTGGCGGTTCGGCAGGTTCTCGATGTCGATTGGCAGCAGCGACAGCAGGTCGCCCATGCCGACCTTGGCCTGATAGCGGCTGGGATCCCAGTCGGCCGGCAAAGCGTTGCGGTCGAGGACGCGCATATCGGGGAAGCTGCGCCGAAACAGGCTGGCGATGCGTACGTTGACCTCGATCGTGATGGATTTCGCGCACCGCCGCAGCTCCGAGAACAGCAGGGCGAACATGACGTAATCGCCGATGCCCTGTTCGCAATAGACGATCAGGTGGCCGTCGATCGGCCGGCCGTCCCAATCGGGGACCGGAATGTCCCACGGCTTGTCGTGCGTGTTTCGATTCCAGCGGGCGGAGTACAGCGCGAGTCCGCGTTGATACTGGCCGATGCGGAACGCATTGAGTCCGCTGGCCATGCGGACCACCTTCTTGTCGGGCGCCATCGCGGTCGCCCGGTCCAGCACCTCTTGTGCCAGTTCGAATTCGCCGTCCGCCATCATGAGCGAGGCCAGGTCCTTGAGGCCGTCGGCCTGGTCGGGATTGGCTTCCGTGAATGCGGTGGCGATGGCGCGGCACCGGTCCAGACGGTTCAGCCAGTAATAGACCTCGTTGTAGGCACGCGCCTTGTCCCAATTGCGCGCGGCGGCGGACAGCAGTTCGGCCCATAGGACGTCGGCGTCCGCCACCCGGCCAAGCCGCCGCAGCGCCTGCTCCTTCAGCGGTGGCGCATAGGATGCCTCGGGCCCGAGGCGCTCTGCCTGTTCGGCCGCTTCCAGAGTTTCCGCCGGATCGCCGTCGCGGTGCAGCAGCGCCCAGGCGAGCGTCGCCCAGGCCTCGCCCGCACGATCGTCGATCGATAGGATGCGGCGCGCCAGCCGCTCGGCCTCGGCCGCTTCCTTCAGCATCATGCGGGCCTTGGCGAGATTCTGCAGCAGCGGCAACCGGTTGGGCGCGCGCTCAAGCGCCTGTTCGTAGATTTCGGTAGCGGGCAGCAGGTGCTTGGCGCCGAACAGGATGTCCCCCAGGCCCTGGAAGGCATCGATCATGTAAGGGTCGAGCTTGATCGCGCGCCGCAGATAGACCTCGGCCCTGAAGATGTCGTCCCGATCGCGGAACAGGATGCCGAGGTTGTAGGTGGCCTTGGCGTGATCGGGGTCGATCTCCAGGATCTCCTCGAGGATCGCCTGCAGCCGGTCGACGTTCTCGGCCTGATGGGCACGCCCAGCCGCCTGAAACAGGGTGGCGATCCTAGCCTCGTCCTGGGGTGAGACCGTGCGAGCCTTGCCGTTCTGGCTCACGGCTTCCCGCCCCGGCGTGCGGCGCGGTGTGGTCGAGAGTGCGCCGGTCGCCATCTCATCTCGCTAAAATGCTGCTCAAATTGCAGATATCGGCCAAGGGGTGCGCCCGGATGGCGCGCAGTCGTGGGGCGATCCTACGGTCGGAATGGTTAATGAATCATGAAGGCTAATCCATTGAAATCGCTGAGAAAATTTTACCGAGCCCAGCGGGCTTAACACGGCAAAATTTGCCGGCCGGGGGCAACAATTGCCTCTCTCGAACGGCCGATGGCAGCCTGAAAAGGCAAAGATTTCCGATAGATAGGCAGCTTCTGCCGGCTGGCAAGAAACTTGCTACCTAGTCCTGTGCTGGCGCCTCCGCGTCCGCCCGTGCACGCAAAGTCGTCGCGGCTAGATAGCCTCCAAAGGAGCTTTCACGAATGGCTACCAACCCAATTTCATTGACCAGCGGCATCCGCAGCAACTTGCTTCTGTTGCAGCAGACGTCGTCGCTCTTGGAAAAGACCCAGGTCCGCCTCGCGACCGGCAACAAGATCAACTCCGCGCTCGACGGCCCGGCGGCGTTCTTCGCCGCGAAGGGTCTGACCCAGCGCGCTGGCGACCTTGACGGCCTGAAGGACGGTATCGGCCAAGCGATCAGCACCATCAAAGCTGGTGACGCCGGCATTACCGGAATTGAAAGCCAGATCGAGCAGGCCCGCGGTCTGACGACCCAAGCTCTGGGTTCGTTGGGCAACGACGCCAACTCGGTCAAGCTGCGCAACAGCCTCGCTTCGCAGTACAACAACGTGCTGCGTCAGATCGACAAGCTGGCGCAGGATTCGGGCTTCCAGGGCAAGAACCTCCTGGTCGGCTCGGGCCTGCGTATCGATGCCACCGCCAGCAGCAAGAGCGCCGTCAATGCCCTGACCGGCATCAGCGGTGCGCGTGCGACCAACGTGGTCGACGCCGACACCTACGCCATTTCGGTCGTGGGCGACGGTGCGATCACCGGCAACTCCAACGACATCGCGAACGCAGAGCGCGACCGCGGCGTCAGCAACGTTGAGATCACCGGCTTCGCCTCGAAGACTCTGTTCAACTTCGACAGCATCTCGATCAAGCTGTCGGGCGGCACGGGCAAGGACAAGACCTTCACCGTGACCGAGGGCTCGCAGACCTTCACGCAGACCTTCACCAACGCTGAGTTCGATTCCGCTAACGAATCGGGCACC
>DASYRS010000212.1:0-5464 GCA_036004205.1 Dongiaceae bacterium | reverse complement strand
CCACCGTTGCCGCCGCCATTCCCACCGCCGTGGCCACCCCCGTTTCCGCCGCCGGTCCCACCCCCGTTGCCCCCGCCGGTCCCACCCCCGTTGCCATTGCCGCCGCCAGTCCCACCGCCGTTGCCACCACCGTTCCCACCGCCATTGCCACCACCGTTCCCACCGCCATTGCCGCCGCCATTCCCACCGCCGTTGCCATTGCCGGCGAAGGCGGACTGGGACCAGACAACACTGGCGACGATTTCGCTGACAAAGAAGGCGGCGACGAGCGACAGCGCGAGCGCCGCTCGTCGGTACCCCACCTTGCCGTGGCTGTCGCGCGCGGTCACAGGAAACCCTTTCGGTCTGCGTTTCACGCCAAGATCACGATTCGAGGTCGCCCTTATCGGGCGGCCACCGTCTGGCGTTGTTCAATCACTTTATCGGCCAAGCGGCCGGTCAGTTCCTGCAAATGATCGAACCGGTATGCAAAATTGCCGACGCCATAGGTCAGCGACCGCAATTCGATCACCAGATCCTGAAGCTCCGATTGCGGCATCAGGCACTCCACCACTTCCCAGCCGTCCCAATCCGGCTTGCTCGCGATCTGCAGGATCTGCCCGCGCCGGCCCGTCACCAGCGAGTGCACGCGCGAGATCAGGCTGGCGGGCGCCGAAACGTCGACCGCGAAGATCGGTTCCAGCAGGATCGGATGGCATTTCGGCATCGCCTCCTGCATCGCCATGCGTGCCGCCGTCTTGAAGGCCTGGTCCGAACTGTCGACCGAGTGATACTGGCCGTCATAGAGCGCAACCGCGACATCCACCACCGGGAAGCCGAGCGGACCGCGCGAAAGATATTCGCGCACGCCCTCCTCGACCGAGCCGATGAATTGCCGCGGGACCGAGCCGCCGACCACGCGATCGTGGAACTCGAACCCCTGGCCGCGATCCTGCGGCCAGACTTCGACATGCACGTCGCCGAACTGGCCGTGGCCGCCGGACTGGCGCTTGAAGCGCGCATGCTGCTTCACCTGGGCGCGGATGGTCTCCTTGTAGCTTACCTGGGGCCGGCGCGCCTTGACCGGCAGGTTGTAGCGCAGCTTCAGCCGCTCCAACGCGATCTGCAGATGGATGTCACCCTGGCCGTGCAGCAGCAGTTCGTGCGTATCGGCATCGTGGCCGAAGCTGAGCGAGGGATCCTCCTCCGACAGCTTGGCCAGCGCCGCGGTCAGCTTCACCTCGTCATTGCGGTTCTCGGCATCGACCGCCAGGGCGTACAGCGGCGCCAGCGGTTGCGGCCACTTGAATTCGCCGGGCACCTTGCCGCTGGCGGTGAGGACATCGCCGGTCTTCAGCGCATCCATGCGCCCAAGGCCGACGACCTCGCCGGCCACCGCCTTGGCGATCTTGTCGAAGCCGCTGCCCTTCGGCTTCAGCAATGCGCCGATGCGCTGGTCGGACAAGGTCTGGCCGTCGGCGATCTGGCCGGACAGCACGCGCCCCAGCGCGACCTTGCCGCTGTGCGGCTGGTGATAGGTCTTGAACACCACCACCGCCGTCGCTTCGCTGCCGAGGCCGAGGCGCTCGCGCGTCGCCTCCGGTCCCGGCACGTCATGGCGCAGCGCCTTCAGCAGGCGGCGCACGCCGTAATCCTGCTCGGCGGAACCCATCAGGACCGGCACGATCAGATCCTGCGCCAGATCCTTGCTGAGCTGCTGATAGATCGCCTCCTTGCTCGGCACCGCGTCGTTCAGCAACTGCTCCAGCAGCTGGTCGTCGAAATCCGCCAGATGCTCCAGCATCTGCTCGCGCGCTTCCTGTTCGCGCGGCAGCATGTCGTCCGGCAGCTTCACGAGATCGGAGGGCTGGCCCGGGTGATAGCGATAGGCCCGCTCGCTCACCAGATCGACATAGCCGGCGACCATGTCGCCGTTCTTGCCCGCTTCGCGGATCGGCACTTGGCGCAGCACCAGCGGCCGGGAGGAAACCGACTGCAGCGATTCCATCACGTCGCGCACGCGCAGGCCGGAATTGTCCATCTTATTGACGAAAAGAATGTGCGGAATCTTGTTGTCGTCGAGGAACTTGAAGACCGGCGCCAGGGTCAGGGCCTTCTCGGTCTGCGGTTCGGCCACCACGATCGCCACATCGGCCGCCAGCACGGCGTTGCGCATGTCCTGCGACAGTTCGACCGCGCCGGGGCAATCCAGGAACGTCCAGCGTTCGCCGAGGAATTCGCCTTGCGCGGCGGTCACTTCGACCGACAGGCCGCGGGCGCGCGCTTCCGCCGAGCTGTCGCCCAGCAAGGTTCTTTCCTTGGCCGTGCCTTTCTTGGAGAGGGCACCCGTGACGTGGAGCAGGCTTTCGAGCAGCGACGTCTTGCCGCTGGAATAAGGTCCGACGATCGCGGCGCAGCGGGGCGCCGAAAGTGCTCTGCCTGGCATGATTCTGTCCCTCCCTGGACTGCAGG
This sequence comes from Dongiaceae bacterium, assembly GCA_036004205.1. Lineage (GTDB taxonomy): Bacteria > Pseudomonadota > Alphaproteobacteria > Dongiales > Dongiaceae > Dongia_A. Next base: position 3,013 of record DASYRS010000212.1, on the reverse strand, counting down.
GCCACGGGACCGGATTTCTGATGGACGCCGGATTGCCGCGGCCATTTCTTTCCTCAGGCGCTCATGATTTCAGGCTCCCGGGGCGGCTGCAAGCGAGAATCGGTAGTGGCCTGATTCGCTTGGACTATCAGGTCAAACGCAGAGTCCAATCCCTGCCACTCCAGGGTGCGGCCTCAGGTGCTCCTCCGACCGCAGAGTGGACCTTGGCGCAATCCAGGAATGCACAATATAATTAACTGACTGGTCAGTTAATTATTGACGGCGCCGCTCTCGAAGCGGACAATCGGCAGCATGGCTCGCACGAACAAGAAAGCCGCTCCGCTTCCGCACGACGCGTCCGCGCCGCGTTGGCGCCGGCGTGCCGCCGACCGGCCGCGCGAGATATTGGACGCCGCGCTGACGGTGTTCGTCGCGAAGGGCTTCGCCGCCACCAAGCTGGACGACGTGGCGGTGGCCGCCGGCATCTCCAAGGGCCTGCTCTATCGCTATTTCGACAACAAGGCGGAGCTGTTCAAGGAAGTGATCCGGCAGACCTTGGTCACCACCATCCGCGATGTCGGCGACCGCGCGCGGGCAACCGACAGCGCCCTGGCCGCGCTCGACATCTTCCTGGAGCAGATGATCGCGCTCGCCAAAGACGCGCGGCGCTCCGCCATTCCAAAGCTGGTCATCAGCGAGTCCGGAAGCTTTCCGGAGCTTGCGGTGTTCTATCTCGCGGAGGTCATCGGCCCGGGCCTGCAGCAATTGTCGGGACTGGTCCGCCGCGGGGTCGAGAGCGGGGAGTTTCGCCGCGTCGATCCGGATCTCGCGGCCAAGAGCATCATCGCGCCAATGCTGCTCGCGGTGATCTGGCGCCATACGTTCGCCCGCCATGACGCGGGGCGCCTCGATCCCGATGCGCTCATCCGGCAGCATCGCGACATTCTTCTGCACGGATTGGCCGTGTCCGCACCGGACGCGCCAGCCCGGCGGAAAAGGAGGTCATCATGACCGCATTGCGCATTACGGCCGCGCTGGCCCTGCTGGTTGCCGTCGCCGGCTGCGAGCGGCCGGACCAGGGCGCGTGGCAAGGCTATGTCGAGGCCGAATACACCTATGTCGCGCCGCTCGAGACCGGCCGCATCGTCGCCCTCGACGTGGCGCGCGGCGACCGGGTGCAAGAGGGGCAGGCTCTGTTCGCGCTCGAGGACGATTCCGAGCGCGCCGCCCGCGACCAGGCGGCGGCCGAGCTGGCCCAGGCGCAGTCCGATCTCGCCGACCTGCGGAAGGGCGAGCGGCCGGAGGACCTCGCCATCATCCAGGCCCAGTTGGACGAGGCGCGTGCGTCGATGGCCCTGTCGGTGCCGCGGCTGCAGCGCCGGGAGAAGATGGTCAAAGGCAGCATCGTCGGCGAGGAAGAGCTGGACGAAGCAAAGTCCCAGATCCTGAGAGACCGCGGCAACATCGCGGAATACGAGGCGCGTCTCGTTGAGGGACGGATGCCGGCGCGCATTGACAAGATCGTGTCCGCCGAACAGCTGGTGGAGGCACGTGAGGCGGCGCTGGCCGATGCGGAGTGGCGCCTGTCGCGCCGGCAGGAGAAAGCGCCGGCGGATGCACGGGTCGAGGATGTGTTCTTCCGCGCGGGCGAGACCGCGAATGCGGGCCAGGGCGTCGTCAGCCTGCTGACGCCCGACAAGCTGAAACTCCGCTTTTTCGTGGCGGAGCCGGAGCTGGCGAGCATCGCCGTCGGGCAGAAGATCGCCGTCACGTGCGATGGCTGCGCGCCAAATCTGACCGCCACCATCAATTTCATCGCCCGCGCGGCGGAATTCACCCCGCCCGTCATCTACAGCCTGACGCGGCGCGAGAAGCTGGTGTTCCTGGTGGAGGCAAAGCCGGACGATTTGAGCCAGCCCTGGCATCCGGGCCTGCCGGTCGATGTCAGGCCGCTGCCAGCGCAAGGCGCCGGATCATGAGCCCGGAAACCAACCTCGCCATCGACGTCGCCGGCCTCAGCAAGAGCTTCGACGGCAAGATTGTCGTGCATGACCTGACGCTGAAAGTGGCGAAGGGCCAGATCTACGGCTTCCTCGGCCCCAATGGCAGCGGCAAGACCACCAGCATCCGCATGCTATGCGGATTGCTGACCCCCGATAGCGGGAGCGGCACTTGCCTTGGCTATGACGTCATCCGCGAGACCGATGCGATCAAGCGCCATATCGGCTACATGACGCAGAAGTTCGGGCTCTACGAAGACCTCACCATCCAGGAGAACCTGCAATTCACCGCCCGCGTCTACGGCCTCGACCGCCGCAACGGGCGGGTCGAGGCGGCGCTGGAGCGGCTTGGCCTCCATCATCGCCGCAATCAACTGGCGGGCGCCTTGTCGGGTGGATGGAAGCAGCGACTGGCGCTGGCGGCCTGCATGCTGCACGAGCCGCAATTGCTGCTGCTCGATGAGCCGACGGCCGGCGTCGATCCCAAGGCGCGGCGCGATTTCTGGGACCAGATCCACGCCATGGCGGCGCAAGGCATCACGGTGCTGGTCTCCACCCACTACATGGACGAGGCGGAGCGCTGCCATGAGATCGTCTATATCGCCTACGGACGACTGCTGACCCACGGGCCGATCAAACAGGTGATCGCGGAAGCCGGCCTCACCACCTGGGCGGTGTCGAGCAAGAGCGACGGCGCGCGCATCGCCGAATTGTCGCGCGAACTGAGCGGCAAGCCCGGCATCGACGCGGTCGCGGCATTCGGCGCGGGCCTGCATGTCGGCGGGCGCGACGCGGCGGCGCTGGAACAGGCGATCGCGCTCTATCGCGACGACCCGATGCTGAGCTGGCAGCACACCCAGCCGAACCTGGAAGACGTCTTCATCGATCTGGTCGCGCGCGCCGAGACCGAACAGCGGGCCGCGTGACCATGGGCGCCTTCTTCTCCCGCTTCCTCGCCGTGTTCATCAAGGAGTTCGTGCAGATGCGGCGCGACCGCATCACCTTCGCGATGATGGTGGGCGTGCCGCTGATGC
>DASYRS010000211.1:0-1716 GCA_036004205.1 Dongiaceae bacterium | reverse complement strand
ATGGCGGCCAAATATATTGCGGCGCAAAATGAACGTCATGAACCCTGCCCATTCCATTGGCATTGCAGCACATTGCTGCTTATTGATGCAGCGAGGGGCATGCCCTGGGCTGGTCTCTAGCTAATCAAGAGGCTGCTATTCGGTTCTCGCCGGCCGTTGGAGGTGGGTGGACGAGCGTGGCGCCGGTGCGATGCGCGCAGGAGCGGCGGGCCGTGCTCACATTGCCACGCAGGGCGAACTAGCGGAGAGACCCCCACCCAACCTCCCCCACTGCATGGGGGAGGAGGCGCGTGTGGCGGCAGTGCCGCGCTACCAACAGGGCGGAGGCTTGCGACGATTACGGACGGCTGCGGCCGGACGGCCGCCGCGGCTCAGTCCGCGTAGGAGGGATCCTTGGCGTCGAGGATCTTCTTCATCTCCTCGAAATGCACCAAGGCGGAATCCTTGTAGTTGTCCCAGTCGCGGGCGGTGCGCTCGGCCAGTTCCGGCGCCATGATGTTGAGCTTCTGGCCGGTGGAATAGGCAAGCACCAGCGTCTGGCAGGCGCGCTCCAGGTAGTAGAGATCGTCGAAGGCCTCGGCGACCGTGTCGGCGATCACGATGACGCCGTGATTGCCGAGCATCGCCCGGCGCTTGTTGCCGAACACCTTGACCAGCCGCTCGCCCTCCACGTCATTGTCGGCGATGCCGCCATAGTTCAGATCGATCGCCAGGCGGTTGAAGTAGCGGGCGGTGTTCTGCTCGATCGGCTTGATCTCCGGATCGGCCAGCGCCGCGATCGCGGTGGCATAGGGCGAGTGCACATGAAGAATGCAGCGCGCCTGCGGCAGGCCGGCGTGGATATGGCCGTGGATGCACCAGGCGGACGGATCGGGTGCGTCCGGGCGGTTCATGGTCTCCTTGTCGTCGGCATCGAGGAGCTGCAAGTCGCTCGCCTTGATGCGGGAGAAGTGCCGCCATTTCGGGTTCATCAGGAACTTCTTGCCGTCGGCCGAGACGGCGAGGCTGAAATGGTTGGCTACCGCCTCATGCCAGCCCAGATCGGCGGCGAGCCGGAAGGCCGCCGCGAGATCGACCCGCAGCTGCCATTCGTTCGCGTCGGATGTCCGGTTCGGCTTCAAGCTGGTTACCGTCGACATGGTCGCTTCCTATATGCCCTGTGCCTATATGCCCTGTGCGTCGGGCGGCAGTGTAATACGATAGGCGGCGCCGGACGACAGGCTTTTCGGCCCGCGCGGCAGCCGTCGTTGACCGTGGAAAAGGGGAGATCGGTTCCATGGATCTGCAATCCTTCAAGGCATCCGTCGCGAACCCGCGGCCACCCGAGGGCCTAGCGCTGGCTGTCCAGGCCCTCTGGTGGCTGGCCAAGGGCGACTGGGACAAGGCGCATGAATGCGCCCAGGCGCAGGACGACAAGGTCGGCGCCTGGGTGCACGCCCATCTGCACCGCCAGGAAGGCGACAATGCCAACGCCGGCTATTGGTATCGGCGCGCCGAGAAGCCGCCGGCGACGGCCTCGCTCGAGGAGGAATGGGCGGCGATCACCAGCTTGCTGCTTGCGGCCGGATGACACCGGCGCGTCATCAGCCTTCTTGACCCGGCAACAGGACCTCCTACATCGGGAGTCGGAGCGGCTCCGGCGGGAGCCACCGACCGTCCATCGAAAGCCCGATCGGGGCGCCGGGGCGCGCCCGCGAGTCTCACCCGTGGAGACCG
>DASYRS010000210.1:0-3479 GCA_036004205.1 Dongiaceae bacterium | reverse complement strand
GCCGGCGGGCGCTTCCGGCGCGGGGCCCTGCTTGCGCAGCAGCCTGTTGAGTGGCGTGTCCGACGCGGAGTTCCGCGCATCGTTCGCCGGCCCATCGGCATCCAGGATCGCGGGCAGGCGCTCGGCGTTGTCACGCTGCATCGATCACCTCGCCCGACTGGACCCGGTGCAGCAGCGCATAGCGCCCGCCGCTGCGGATCAGGTCGTCGTGCTTGCCTTCCTCGACGATGCGGCCCTGCTCCACGGTGATGATGCGGTCGCATTGGCGCACCGTCGACAGGCGGTGTGCGATGATGAGCACGGTGCGGCCCTTGCAGATGTGACGCATGTTGCGCTGGATCGCCTGCTCGGATTCGAGGTCGAGGGCGCTGGTCGCCTCGTCGAAGATGAGGATGCGCGGGTTGGTGACGAGCGCGCGGGCGATCGCGATGCGCTGGCGCTGGCCGCCGGACAAGGTGCCGCCGCGCTCGCCGATCAGGGTGTCGTAGCCTTCGGGCAATTGCAGGATGAAGTCGTGCGCGCCGGCCAGCCTCGCCGCCGCAACCACCTGGTCCAGCGGCATGCCGGGATCGGCCAGCGCGATATTCTCGCGCACCGTGCGGTTGAACAGCACGTTCTCCTGCAGCACGACGCCGATTTGCCGGCGCAGCCAGCTTGCATCCACCAGGGCGAGGTCGATGCCGTCGACCAGCATGCGCCCGGATTCCGGCACGTAGAGCCGTTGCACCAGCTTCGCCAGGGTCGACTTGCCGGAGCCGGAGGAGCCGACGATGCCGACGATCTGGCCCGCCGGAATCTCGATATCGACGCCGCGCAGCACTTCGGGTCCGTCGATGCGATAGCGGAACTTCACATGGTCGAAGCGGATGGCGCCCTTGATCGTCGGCAGCGCGCCGCGGCCGGGCGTGGCGGCGGGCTCTGGCGGCGTGTTGAGGATGTCGCCCAGGCGCTGGATCGACTGGCGCACCTGGTGGAAGTCCTGCCAGACCTGCGCCAGGCGAAGGACCGGCTGCGACACGCGGCTGGCCAGCATGTTGAAGGCGACCAGCTCGCCCACCGTCAGCTCGCCGTTGATCACCGCCTTGGCGCCGAAATAGAGGATGCCGGCGGTCGCGACCTTCGACACCAGTTGAATCGCCTGGCTGGCGTAGTTGCCGAGATTGGAGACGCGGAACGAGGAGCCGACATAGCCGGCAAGCTGCTCTTCCCAGCGGCGCTGCATCTGCGGCTCGACCGCCATCGCCTTCAAGGTCTCGATGCCGGTGACCGTCTCCACCAGGAAGGCCTGATTCTCCGCGCCGCGCCGGAACTTCTCCTCCACCCGCGCGCGGAACAGAGGCGTCAAGGCGATGCTGATTGCGGCATAGATCGGCAGCGAGACCAGCACGATGAAGGTGAGCCACCAGCTGTACCACGCCATGACGGCGAGGAAGACCACGGTGAAGAAGAGATCGATCACCAAGGTCAGGCTGGAGCCGGTGATGAACTGGCGGATGTTCTCCAGCTCGCGCACGCGGGCGACCGAATCGCCGACCCGGCGGGCGCCGAAATAGGCCAGCGGCAAGGCGACCAGGTGGCGGAACAACCGCGCGCCCAGCTCCACGTCGATGCGGTTGGTGGTGTGGGAGAAGACGTAGGTGCGAAGGCCGCCGAGCACCGTCTCGAAGATCGAGACCGTGACGAGGCCGATCAGCAGCACATCGAGCGTCGTCATGCCACGATGGACCAACACCTTGTCCACCACGACCTGGAAGAACAGCGGCGAGATCAGCGCGAATATCTGCAGGAAGAAGGAGGCCAGCAGCACCTGGCCCAGGATGTTGCGATACTTGTAGATCGCGCGCATGAACCAGGAGATGCCGAACTGCCGGCCGAACTCAGACAGGGTCGCGCGCCGCGTGACGAAGACCAGGCTGCCATCCCAGATCGCTTCGAACGCGTCCCTGGTCAGCACCTCCGCCGCGCTGCCGGTGCCACGATGCACCAGCACCTTGTCGTCGCTGCAGCGGCCGAGAATGAAAAAGCTGCCGTCCTTCGCGCCCGCCAAGGCGGGCAAGGGCGCGGCCGAAAGCCGATCATACGAGCTGGTCGTGCGCCGTGCTTTCAGATCCTGCTGGCGAGCCAGGCGCACGATGTCGTCGGCTCCGATCGCCGGCACGCCCGCCAGCTCGCGGCCGAGCGCCTCCGCCCCCATCGCCAGGCCGTGAAAGCGGAACAGGGTCGCGAGGCAGCTCAGCGTTCGCTGACGGGGGTCAGCAACCTCGGTCAGTGCTTGGGTCATCGGCTCGTCTTGGCGCGCGTTGATTTTCAAAGGATTCCGTCCGCAACTATCGGGGCTAGACCTGACCAAACCCTTAAAATTGCCCGGCTTTTTCAGTTAACCGGCCCTATTTTGTGGTCCCCAAGGCCAGACGCACATCCACTTGCGGCGGTTGAGAAAGATCGGCGCCAGACAGACCGCCCTTTAGGCCGGGGCGTGCCAGTTGGCGGCGATGACCGTTTCGACCGTGTTCTGCTGCGCGTCGGTCAAATTGACCGGCAAGCCGGCGCTGGTCGTGAAGGCCGCCATCGCCTGGACCAGCTGCTGCACGCGCGAGGCCTCCAGCGTCGTGCCGTCGCTGAGCTGGAATTTGGCAAGCTGGTTGGATGTGGCGCTGTACCAGCCCTTCAGGCGCACCGTGTCGGTACCGCCGGTGCCGCGCAGGGTCACCAGCAGATCGCTGTCGGTCTTGCCGAACCAGAGTTGATCTTCGGTGATGTCGGACCCGAACACCAATCGGTCCGGACTGGTCCCGGTATCGGCGTTGTAGATCGTGTCGTTTCGGCCACCGCGACCGTACCAATAAGTGTCGCTGCCCTGCCCGCCGGTCAGCGTGTCGTTGCCCCCGCCGCCATTCATCCGGTCATTGCCGGCTCCGCCGGTGATCTTGTTGCTCAAGCCATTGCCGGTGGCGCTGAAGTTCCCCGAGCCGGCGAAGCTGAGATTCTCGATATGGTCCGCGAGCGTGTAGGAGGCGAGCGTCGTCCTCACCAGATCGACACCTTCGGCGCCCTCTTCCACCGGCCGATCGCCGATGTTGTTGACGGTATAGGTGTCGTTGCCCTTGGCGCCGATCAGCATGTCGCTGCCCGTTCCGCCCGCGAGCGAATCGTTCCCGGAGGTTCCGTGCATGACCAGGCCGTTCGGCAGCTTGATCATGCTGTTGTTGCCAAAGTGCAGGCGGCTGACGGACGGCAACGGCATGTCCACCAGCTTCACGACGTTGCCGCCGTTCGAGAGGTCGAACACCGTGACCGTTCCGGTGCTGTCCGAGAACCGGAAATTGTCGAGCGTCGCATTGGCGCCGCTCGCCGCCTGGAAATGCGATATCTTGCCGGTTCCGCCAAAATATTTTGGGCTGGTGCTGACGCTGTCCGTCATCGCGGCGCCGACGCCCCACAGCCGGAAATTCTTGCTGTTGCCGCTGGCGCTCGCGCGG
>DASYRS010000209.1:0-3432 GCA_036004205.1 Dongiaceae bacterium | reverse complement strand
CACCGGCTGCAGGTGCTGACCAACTCGTTCCCGATCTCCGAGCACCTGCTGAAGCACTCGCGCTGTTCGGTGATGGTGCCGGCCGGCACGATCTATCGCGAGCAGAGTATCATCTTGAGCCCGTTCGAGAATGACGGGACGGTGCATTTCTACGCCAAGCGCATGTTCATGGGCGCGCAGGGCGTCGGTCCGCTCGGCATCATGGAATCGGATACCCTCATCATCCAGTCGGAGCAGCGCCTGATGCGGCAGGCGGACGAGCTGGTGCTGCTGGTGGATTCGGCCAAGTTCCAGAACCGCTCCAGCCTCATCATCTGTCCGCTGGAGCGCGCGACCACCATCATCACCGACGACGGCATCACCGATGAAGCGCGGCGCATGGTGGAGGATGCCGGGATCCGACTGCTGATCGCCGTGCCGGAAAGCGCGGGGGAGCGGGAAGAAGGGACGCTGGTGGCGTAAGGCGCCACCGTACCATTGCACTCTCATCTGTCATCCCGGACAGCCGCAAAGCGGCTGATCCGGGATGGCAGTGGAGAGGGGCTGCTACGGCTGTGCGCAAAGGTCGCGCCAAGCCTCGCGATACGCTTCGAGCCCCTTCAACGCCAGCGCACTGGCCTCCTCGATCCGCGGCGCGAACACCTGGCGCTTGCCGTGCGCTTCGAGGGCGAGGGCGGCGGCGCCCATGGCGGTGCCTTCGGCGGCGACGTTGTGCGCGATGCTTTGGGCAGGCCGCAACGCAGCCAGCGTGCCGAGCAGCGCCTGGTTCCGCGCAAGCCCGCCATCCAGCACGATCCGGTTGGTGGAGCGCAGCTGGTCCAGCACCACATCCATCATCAGCGCGACATAGAGCGTGGCGATAGCCGCGCGCTCTTCATCGCTGGACGGGGCGGGGCCTCTCAGCACGCCTGCGCGCGCCGGGAAGGGACCGCCGGGCGCAAAGCTCGGCAGCGCGAACTGTCCACAATCGATGGCCCGCTGCAGGCTCGCGCGCGAGGCCGCGGCCCGCGAGCCGGCGGCAATGACTTCGTATTCGCGGCCGCCCATGAATCGGGCGGTGGCGATCGGCAACCGATCGACCGTCACGTTGGCCAGCATGTCGCGCGTTTCGTCCAAGCCCTCGAGCGGGCAGGCCTGGTTGAACACGATCACCCACGTCCCCGTGGAGATGAGCGTGAAGTCCGAGTAGCCGAGGCTGCGATAGTAGTAGAGCGCGGCATTGCTGTCGTGGACGCCGTTATGGACCGGAACCGATTGCCCGCCGATCCGCGTCTCGCCGAGGATTTCGCCGGCGCGCCGGAAGAGCGGAAATTTCGGCCGCCAGCCGCGCCGCTCGACCAGCGAACTGAAATCGCCGTCGCGCGGGCGCCACAGATGCGAATGGCAGCCGATGGAGCTGATCTCGGACACCTTGGCCCCGGAGAACAGCCAGTTCCAGAATTGCGGATAATTGAGGATGGCATCGGCCTGCCGGAACCGCTCGGGCGCCATCTGCTCGCGCATATAGATGTGGCGGCCGACATTGAGCCCGCCCGGCAGGTTCGGCGTGAAGCTCTCGGCGAAGGGCGGCGCCTCCGCGGCGAATTGCCGGTCGATCTCCGGCGGCACCGGCTGCTCGTAGTCCAGGATCGGGGCCGCGAGTTCATCGCCGGCGGTGAGGGCGAAGGTGCAGCCATGCGTGCTGACCATCAATCCAGCGAGGCTGCGGCGTTCCGATAGTTGAGCGAGCGTGGCGGTGAGCCAGTCGAACAAGGGCTGATGATCGAGGACGCGGAGCCCGTCGGCCAGGATCGAGCGTTGCGCGGTGCGTTCGTCGAACAGGAGCTGGCCGGTCCGCTCGCCGAAGCCCAGCAATTTCGCGTTGGTCTTGCCGAGATCGAAGACCGCGAGCGCCTGTTCGTCGCGCGCGCTCACGCCCGGTCTCCGCTTCTCGGTGTCTTGGCGATGATGACGTTGATGCCGGCATCGGTCAGCATGCGCTCATCGGCCTCGGCGAGACCTTCGTCGGTGATCAGGGTGGCGATGCGCGAGAAGCCGACGACGGTATAGCGGGCGCGCACGCCGAATTTCCGGCTGTCGGCCAGCACCACCACCTCGTCGGCGCGTGCCAGCAGCCGCTCGACCTCGCGCACCAGCAGCGGATGGGATTCCATCACGCCCGCCGGCCCGATACCCTGGGCGCTGATGAAGAACTTCGAGGCATAGAACTCGGGCGATTCGATTGCGGGCGAATAGAGAATGCCCGGACCGCGATGCAGTTCGCCGCCGGCGATGGTCAGGTGGCAGGTTCCGTTCTGCCACAGGGTCGAGGCGAGCGGCATGGAGTTGGTGTAGATCTTGACGTTGCGCCGCGCCAGCCGCAGCGCGAACAGGTAGCAGGTGCTGCCGCCGTGGATGATCAGCGCATCGCCGTCATTGACCAGCTTCTCGGCCTCTTCCGCGATCGCCTTCTTGGCCTCGACGCCGATCATCTGGTTTTCTTCGAACGGCCGCGACGACAGGCGGTCGGGGCCCGTGCCGTTGTCGGCCGCGGCGATTCCGCCGAACACCTTCCTGACCGCGCCCAGGTCATGTAGCTTGCCGATGTCGCGGCGAATGGTGGCGGGCGAGGCGACGACGATCTGCGAAAGATCGCGAACCGTCGCGAACGGCCGGTCACGCAAGAAGCTCAGGATATGTCGATGACGCTCGCCCTCATTCATGGGAGGCCTCGATGAGCAAGTTTGCTCGTTATTGCAGTGCAGCGATCAAGTTCCTTGAGCATGGATGATCACTTGACGATCCTTGCTCACGCATGTTTAACCTCAATCAAGGCGATACGCAAATCCGCGGCCTGACGGCGCAGCCGTCGCGGTCGTCGCAAGAGATCGTCGCAAGGGAGGTAAGCGCGCATGGTGCGGGCGAGGCGAGCCGGCCGCCTTTCAGTCATGGTTTCGACGCTTGAACGTCGCGGTGCGCGGCCTCGGGAGCGCGCGCGTTGACGGCGCTGATCGAACTCAGCGGGATCTCTAAGTCCTTCGCGAGCGTCCGCGTGCTGCAGGACATCTCGTTCGACGTGCGCGCCGGCGAAGTGCATGCGCTGCTGGGCGAGAACGGCGCCGGCAAATCGACCCTCATCAAGATCATGGGCGGCGTGCACCGGGCCGATACCGGCGAGATGCGCGTGAATGGCACCGTCGTGCACTTCACGTCGCCACGCGCCGCCGCCGCCAGCGGCATCGCGGTCGTGCATCAGGAGCTGCTTCTCTTCCCAGATCTGTCGGTCGCGGAGAACATTTTCATGGGCCACGCGCCGCGCACTGCCTGGGGCGCGCTCGACTGGCCGCGGATGCGCGAGCGGGCGCGCGACTTGCTGGACCGGCTGCAGAGCCATCACATCGATGTCGATGCGCGCGTCGGGTCACTGTCTGTGGCGAACCGGCAGCGGGTGGA